>NZ_JBNAFK010000003.1:0-194124 GCF_049716185.1 Kocuria sp. CH-021
CGCTGATGGCCATGACGGTGATGCTCCAAAGGAGGGTGGTGCCCCGGTGCGGGGCGGGGTGGGTGGAACGGTCGTGGGGGGGGGGGGGGGGCCGCCCCCCCCCCCCCCCCCCCCGGGGGCCCCCCCCCCCCCCCCCGGGCGCGTGGGGGGGCCCGGGGGGGGGGGGCCCCGCCCGGGGGGGGTTTGTCGGGGGCGGGCGCCGGGCCGGGGCCGCCCGGCGCCGGCCCGGCGCCGGGGCCCGGCGGCCGGTGCCGGGCCGGGCCCGGGCCCGGCACCGGGGCCGGCTACAGCGCCGTGTAGCCGCCGTCGACGAGGTAGTACCCGCCCGTCATGAAGGACGCCCTGTCCGAGAGCAGGAACGTGGTCAGGGCGGCGACCTCCTCGGCGCGGCCCAGCCGGCCGAGCGGGTGCTTGGCGGCGAGTCCCTCGAGGACGGCCGCGGGAGCGGTCCGCAGCAGCGGGGTGTCGATGTAGGCGGGGCCGACGGCGTTGATCCGCACCCCGCGCTGCCCGTACTCCACCCCGGCCTGCTTGGTGAGGCCGACCACCCCGTGCTTCGCGGCGGTGTAGGCGCTGTTGCCCGCGGCCACCGCCACGGTGCCGTGGACGGAGGACATGTTGACGATCGCCCCGCCGCCGGCCTGCTCGATCGCGGGCAGCTGGTAGCGCATGCCGAACATGACGGCGTGCAGGTCGATCTGCACGGTGCGCACCCACGCGTCGAGGTCCGACTCTCCGACGGCGTCCGCGGTGCCCCCGATCCCGGCGTTGTTCACCGCGAGGTGCAGCCCGCCGTAGGTCTGCTGGGCGAACTCGACCGCGGCCTCGCAGTCCTCGGGCTTCGCCACGTCCTGGCGGAAGCCGGCCGCGTCGCCGCCGGCGGCCATGATCGCCTGGACGACGTCGTCGATCCGCCGCGTGTCGATGTCCGTGACGACGACCTTGGCGCCCTGCGCCGCGAGGTCCTTGGCGCAGGCCTCGCCGATGCCGGAGGCGGCGCCGGTGACGAGCGCGACCTTGTCCTTGAGGTCAGCCATGTGGTTCTCCTGCCGTGTGTCCGCTGGGCCGGACCGGGTGGCCCGGCACTCCCAGTCTGTCCGGAAACGCCGGGACCCGCGAGGACCGCGCGGGGGTTTCCGCCCGCGTCGCTCCTCGCACCCGGGCCGGCCGGGGCTCAGCCCTCGTCGTCCTCGGCCTTCTCGGCGTCGTGAGCCCGGCGCAGCGCGGCGGAGTCCGCCTCCTGGGCGGCCTTCTGCCCGCGCACCACCTCGGTCAGGAGCTTGGTCATCTCCTTGGCCACGCCGGCCGCGGACTGCGGGTTCTGGCCGGTGACGAGGCGGTCGTCGACGACGACGTTCTCGGTCCAGTTCGGCGCCGTCCGCACGTCCGCGCCCTGCTCGACGAGCTTGTCCTCGAGGAGGAAGGGGACGACGTCCGACTTGCCGACCTCGTCCTCCTCGGCGTTCGTGAACGCGGCCACCTTGCGGCCCTCGACGATGCGCAGCCCGGTGGAGAGCTCGACGTCGACGAGCCCGGCCGGCCCGTGGCAGACGGCTCCGACGACTCCCCCGGCGTCGTGCACGGCGGCCACCAGCGACTGCAGGTCGGCGTTGCCGGCGAAGTCCCACATGGTGCCGTGCCCGCCCACGAGGTAGACGGCGTCGTACTGACCGGGGTCGACCACGCTGATCCGCGGGGTGTTGTACAGGGAGGCCCGCACGGTCTCGTCCTCGAGGTACTGCCGCTGCACCTCGTCCTCCTCGTCCTTGCCGTCCTGCGGGGGCTGCCCGCCGGCGATCGAGGCGAAGTCGACGAAGTACCCGGCGTCCCGGAACACCTTCCACGGGTGGGCCGCCTCGCCGACGAAGTACCCCGTGGGCTCCCCGGTGTCGCCGAGGGTGTCGTGGCTGGTGAGAACGAGCAGAACCTTCTTCATGGTCTCGATGTCCATGTCTGTCCTTCCGTCGGGTGGCGGGACGCGGAGGGCGTCCCGCGGGCGGGTGGCCAGCCTAGGCGCCGGGGACCTCCGCCGGGACGGGTGTTCGCTCCGGGCCCGTCCTGCAGGATGCGGGCGGGAGCTCCCCTGATAGGGTCATTGACGATTCAATGACCCTGTTCGACCTCCTGAAAGGACCGACCATGAGCCTCTCCAACGCGATCCTGCGCGGCGTCTCCGGCGCCTACCTGCTGCAGTCCGGCTACGGCAAGAAGGACCTCCCCACCGAGGCCGCCGCGGGTCTCCAGCAGTTCGCCGCCACCGGCGTCCCCCAGTTCAAGGAGTGGGACGCCGACACCTTCGGCAAGTTCGTGGCGTACTCGGAGATGGGCATCGGCGCCGCCCTGCTGACGCCGTTCGTCAACAAGCGCCTCGCCGGCCTGGCCCTCGGCGCGTTCTCCGCCGGGCTGCTCTCGATGTACTTCCGCAACCCCGAGATGACGCAGGAGGACGGTGTCCGCCCGACCGAGGCCGGCACGGGCCTCTCGAAGGACGCCTTCCTGGCCGCGATCGCCGCGGCCCTGGTGGTCTCCAAGTAGGCACGGCCTCCGAAGGGTCCCACGGGGGCCGCCCGTCCGCACGGACGGGCGGCCCCCGTTCCCCGTTCCCGGCCGGGCACCGCGCACGGCGCTCCTGAGGGGCGCCCGCTCCCCTTAGGACGTCCGGGCCACCGGGGAGAATGGGACCCATGACGACGACGGCGCACCGCCGGGCCCGTCCGGATCCGGGTCCGCACCGAGCCGCTCCCGCCGGGGAGCGGGTCCTGGACCCCGGTGTCCGGGCAGAGGTGCGGGCGGTCGTCGGGGAGCTCGTGGACTCGGCGGCCGCGCAGGCGCAGGAGGCCGGACGCCAGCTGCGCTGCATCCACCGACTGTGGCTGCTGGCCTGGGAGGACCGCGAGATCGACTGGGTCTCCACCGCCGGGCTGATGCCGTACGAGGCCGACGAGCTCGTGTGCTCCCTGCTGGAGACGGACGAGCAGCTGGTGCGCGACCTCGCCGACGAGATCGGCCCGGCGCTGCGCCTGCCCGCCGGCACGGCTCTGGAGCGCGTCCGCGAGGCGCTGGTCCTCGGCCTGCACCTGCCGGAGACCCTCGAGGCCCTGGAGGCGGGCCGCTTCAGCGCCCGGCACGCCTCGGTGATCGCCGATCAGTGGCGCGAGCTCGTCGAGGACGCCCCGGCGGACCAGGAGGCCCCGTACGACGTCGCGCAGCAGCTCGCCGCGGAACTGACGGAGCGGGCGCCGCACTGCACGGTGGCGCAGCTGCGCGCGTGGGCCCGGCGGCGGCGCGCCGCGCTGCTGGCCGAGACGCAGGAGGCCAGGCACCGGGCGGCCCGCGCCGGACGCCGCGTGTGGGTCGAGCACGGCGAGGACGGCATGGCGTGGGTGCACGCCCTGCTGGACGCGCCCACCGCGCTCGCGGTGCAGGACCGGCTCGACGCGCTCGTGGCGCTCCTGGCGCCCGCGGAGGCGGCCGCCCGCGCGTGCCCCGGTGATGGGACGGACGCGCCCGTTCACGGGGATCCGGCAGGAGCCGCGGACCTCAGCGCGCGGCCCGATCCCGGGCCGGACGGCCGCCCCGTGGCCGTCCGGACCGAGGCGCAGCTGCGGGCCGACGTCCTCGCCGACCTCCTGCTCGCCGGGGAGGTCCCCGACGACCCCGCGTTCCCGCAGGGGGTGCGGGGGCAGGTCTGCGTGACGGTCCCGGTGCTCACACTGCTGGAGTGCCGTCCCGGCGGCCCGGCGGGCGGGGTGCCCGCGGACGCCCCGGTGCTCGTCGGTCACGGTCCGATCAGCGCGGAGGCCGCCCGGGAGCTGGCCGCCGGCGCCCCGTCGTGGCAGCGCGTCCTGACGCATCCCGTCACCGGCGCCGTTCTCGACCACGACCGCAGCACCTACGCCGTGCCCGCCGATCTGCGGCGCCGGCTGCGGCTCCGGGACGGAACCTGCCGTTTCCCCGGGTGCCGCCGGCGGGTCGAGCGCTGCGACCTCGACCACACGGTGGCGTGGCAGGACGGTGGTCGCACCGCCGCGGACAACCTGGTCCACCTGTGCCGCCACCACCATCTCGTCAAGCACCGCCGGGGTGCTCTCGGACGCTGGTCGGTGCGGCAGCTCGGCCCGGCCCCCTTCGGAGGAGCGCTCGAGTGGACGTCGCCGGCCGGGCTGACCCACCGGACGGAGCCGGACCCCTCGGCCGGCATGCCACCGGGCCGGACGGCGTCGGTCTGGGACGTGCTGGACGGCGCTGTCCAGAACTGGGCCGTGCCCGCTCGGACCGTGCCGCTCGGGGCCGTGCCCGATGAAGCTGTACCGGACCGTGCCGCACCGCCCCGGGTCGTACCGGACCGTGCCGCACCGGGCCGTGCCGCGCCCGAGGACGCGGACCCTCCCCCGTTCTGACCGTCGGCCGGTCCGGTCAGGCGGGGGACCGGCCCGGGTCCTCAGCCGTCGTCTCCACCGAGACCCGGTAGCCCATGCTGTGGGTCTCCTCCGGTTCCAGGTGCACCGCGGCGGCGTGGGTGTTGGCACCCTCCACGCACACGAAGTCCGTCCAGCCGTCCGGTCCCACGTCGGGCAGCGCGGCCGCCTTCTCCGCCCCCGGGTTCCACACCACGGTGGTGTCGGAGTTCTTCTTGCGGATCCGGAGCACCCGTCCGAGCACGGGGTCCACGACGGCCACGTCGTCGCTGGAGCGGTACACCCGGTCGGTCTCGCCGTCGAACCGGACGTCCCCCTTCTGCACGCAGTCCTCCTGGTCCAGGACCTTGTCACGGTAGGAGGCGCCGTCCAGGCCCTCGACGCGGACCTTCCGCACGTCCCCCACCACCAGGTACGCGTGCAGGGCCTCCTCGAAGTCGAACGGCTGCTCGCCGGTGTTCGTGATGCTCAGCTCGAGGGACAGCTCGGTGCCGAAGCGCACCACGAAGTAGGCCTCGAACGGGTACGGGAACTGCTCCCGGTGCGCGGGGTCGGTGACGTCCGCGTCCGAGAGCCGGTAGACGACCATCGCCTCGTGGTCGGAGGACTCGCGCGACTCGACGTGCCACGGGAGCGTGCGGGCGAAACCGTGCTTGGGCTCGCGCCCGCCGTCCGCCCCGTCGGCGAACCACGGGAAGCAGATCGGGACACCACCGCGCACGGGCCTGCCCGTCTCGAGCGCCGTGCTGGGGGACAGCCACAGCACCGGGGCGTGGCCCGTGGGGATCCAGTCGGTCACGTGCGCGCCCTGGTCGTAGACGGCACCGGTGGCGTCCGCGCAGGAGAACGGGCGGGGATCTGGGAGTTCGCTCATGCCCCTCAGGCTAGACGGAGGGCCCGGCCCCCGTCAGGAGGCCGGGCCCTCGTGCGCCGACGGCGGTCAGACGCCGGTGCGCTCGGCTGTCAGACGCCGGTGCGCTCGTAGGAGTCGATGGCTCCGGGACGGCCCTCCATGAACCCCTCGATCGTCCGGCGGTCCGCCCGCAGCGTGGGGTCGTGGTCCAGGTAGTGCTTCGTCTCCCGGACGATCAGCCCGGAGAGGATCAGCAGCCCGAGGAGGTTGGGCAGCGCCATCAGGCCGTTCATCACGTCGGCGAAGTTCCACACGACGGCCAGCGGGACGGTGGCGCCCACGAACACCACGAGGGAGAAGACCACCCGGTAGGGCATCACCGCCGGGCGCCCGAAGAGGCGCTCCATGCAGCGCTCCCCGTAGTACGCCCAGCCCAGGATCGTCGAGTACGCGAAGAGCACGAGCCCCACCGTCACCACGACGTGCCCCCACTCACCGGGCAGGCCCCGGCTGAAGGCGTCGCCGGTCATGGTGGCGGCGAAGTCGGCGCCCTGCTCCCAGACGCCGGTGGTGATGAGGACGAGGCCCGTGAAGCTCACCACGATGATCGTGTCGATGAAGGTCTGGGTCATGGAGACCAGCCCCTGCCGGACCGGGTGGGTGGTCTGGGCCGCCGCGGCCGCGATGGCCGCCGAGCCCATGCCCGACTCGTTGGAGAACAGTCCCCGGGCCACGCCCATCTGCACCGCGAGCATGATGGCCGAGCCCGCGAACCCGCCGACGGCCGCGGTGCCCGTGAAGGCGTCGGTGAAGATGAGGGCGATCGCCTGCGGCAGCGCCGCCACGTTGACGAGCAGGATGAACAGCGCGCCCAGGACGTAGAAGAGGATCATGAACGGCACGAGCGCCGCCGTGACCCGGCCGATCGCCCGGATGCCGCCGACGAGCACGGCGAGCGTCAGCACCGCGAGGACGATGCCGGTGATCCACGTCGGCACCCCGAAGGACCCCTCGACGTTCGAGGCGATCGCGTTGCCCTGGGTCATGTTGCCGATGCCGAACGCGGCCAGTGCGGCGGCGATCGCGAAGAAGATCGCCAGGAACTTCCCGAACCCGTTGCGGATGCCGCGCTCGAGGTAGTACTGCGGTCCGCCGGAGATCTCGCCCTTGGCGTCCGTGGTGCGGAACCGCACCGCCAGGAACGCCTCGGAGTACTTGGAGGCCATGCCGAGCAGACCGGTGACCCACATCCAGAACAGGGCGCCCGGCCCACCGATCGAGATCGCGGTGGCCACGCCCACGATGTTGCCGGTGCCGACGGTCGCGGCGAGCGCCGTGGTCAGTGCCTGGAACTGGGAGACGTCGCCGCCCTGGGCCTCGGCGTCCTTGCGCTCGAACAGTGCCAGCCGCAGCGCGGAGCCCAGCTTGCGGAACTGCAGACCGCCCAGCCGGACGGTCAGGTACAGGCCGGTGAGCAGCAGCAGGGGGATGAGGACGTAGGGCCCCCAGATGATGCCGCCCAGCTCGCCGAGGGCGGTCTCGATGGTTTGGAGCATGTGTTCTCCCGTGGGTGTCGGGTGGGTCAGGGAAGGAACCGTGACGAGGCTGTGACCTCCGTCTCGGCCGAAGGCATCTAATCACAGGTCCGGAGGTCCGCCCGCCATTGACCGGTGGACCGGCCACAGTCTCGTCCCGGCCCGTTTCTGCCCGGTTACGGCCCGGGACGACCGGGGTCCTCCGGGGCCTGCCGCGCGAGCCGGCGCGCGAGCAGCACGGTCCCGGTGGCGAGCAGCGAGCACACCGCCATGGACACGGCCATGGGCACGGCGGTGTGCTGCCCGGCCAGACCCGTCAGCGGGCTCACGAGCCCGCCCAGGAGGAACTGGACCAGTCCGAGCACGGCCGACCCGGCACCGGCCCGGCCCGGCACCCGGCTCTGGGCGAGAGCCACGGCGTTGCCCATGACGAAGCCGATGCAGGTCTGGCTCACGAAGAGGTGCGCCAGAGTGGTCCATCCGGTGATCCCGGCGAGGATCAGCCCCAGTCCCACCACGTTGACGGTGGCCATGACCACGATCGCGGTGCGCAGGATGGTGCCGGGCTCGACCCGGTCGACGAGGCGGGTGTTGACGACCGCGCCCAGGATCGAGCCCCCCGCGTTGACGGCGAAGACCACGGAGTAGCCAAGGGCCGAGTAGCCGAGCACGTTCTGCACCACGAAGGAGGACGCGGAGATGTAGGAGAACAGGGCAGCGAACGCGAGGCCGAAGGCCAGGGCGTAGGCCATGAAGGACGGGGTGCGCAGCACGCGCCAGGACCCGGTCACGACCGCGCCGACCCCGCCGCGGTGCCGCCGGTGCGGGGGCAGGGTCTCGGGGACCACGAGCACGGAGCACGCCAGCATCAGCAGCCCGAACGCCGCGAGCACCCAGAACACGGTCTGCCACGGGGCCACCGTGGCGATCACCCCGCCCAGCAGCGGGGCCACCACCGGGGCCAGCGAGGTGATGGTCGCGAGGATCGAGAACAGCTTGGCGGCCCCGCGCCCCGTGGCGATGTCCGAGACCACGGCGCGGGCGATCACCACGCCCGCCGCCCCGGCGAGGCCCTGGACCGCCCGCAGGACCAGCACCACCCCGATGCTCGGGGCCAGGACCACGGCGACGGAGCTGAGCAGGAACAGCGCGTTGCCGGCCACCATGAGCCGGTGCCGCCCGAGCACGTCGGACACCGGGCCGAGCAGGAACTGCCCCACGGCCATGCCGACCATGTAGGTGGTCAGCGTCAGCTGCACCGCGGAGGCCGACGCCCCGAAGTGCTCCGCCATGGCCGGCATCGAGGCCAGGTACATGTCCGTGGCCATCGGGCTCACCGCGCTGAGGATCCCCAGCGCCGCCACCAGCACCACCCGGTCCCTGCCGCCGGAGAGGCGCAGGCGGGAGCGCACGGGGTGGTCGGGCGGCGGTGAGCTCACGGCGGGTCCTTCGGCACGGGTGCTGGGCGGGACTCATGCTATCGACGCCCCGCGCGGGGAGCTGACGGCGGCCACGAGCGGCGACAATGTCCTCATGAGACTCGCCGTGTACACCGGGGCCTCCCTCGGCTCCGACCCCCTGTTCCCCGAGGCCGCCCGGGCCTTCGCCACCGCTCTCGCCCGCCGCGGCGTGGGCGTCGTCTACGGCGGCGGCCACGTGGGGCTGATGGGCGTCGTCGCCGACGCCGCCCTGGCCGCCGGGGGCGAGGTGGTCGGGGTCATGCCGCAGTCCCTGGTCGACGACGAGACCGCCCACCCGGGGCTGACCGAGCTGCGCATCGTCGGGACGATGCACGAGCGCAAGGCCGAGATGGCCGCTCTCGCGGACGGGTTCGTGGCCCTTCCCGGCGGCCTGGGCACCCTCGAGGAGATCTTCGAGGCCTGGACGTGGCTGCAGCTGGGGGTGCACGCGAAGCCGGTCGGATTCCTCGACGTGGCCGGCTACTGGCGACCCCTGCTGGACGCGGTGGCCTCGATGTCCGCGGCCGGCCTCGTGCACCCCGAGTACCGGGACGCGGCCGTGGTCGCCCAGGACGCGGACGAGCTGCTGGCGCGGTTCGCGGCGTGGGAGGCGCCGCCCCGCCGCTGGTCCGAGCCGCCCGCCGTGGGCAGCGGGCCGGTGCCCACCGGGACTGCACATGGTGGGCCTGCACCCGGCGGGACTGCAGCCGGCCGGCCGGCGCCCGGCGGGTCCACGCCTGACGAGCCGGCACCCAGTGGGTCCACGCCCGACGGGTCCGCGACCACCAGGCCAGCCACCGACGGGTCCGCGACCACCCGCCCTGCGCCTAGGATGGTGGGCGATGAGCGAGCAGACCCCTTCCCCCGCTGAGGGCCCCGTGCAGGGCCCCGTTCCCGAGGAGTTCCACCGCCGGCCGTACTCCTTCGTGCGCCGCGGCGACCGCCTCACCGCCCGCCGCCAGAAGGCCTGGGACGACTGGGCGCCCACCCGGGTGATCGACGTCCCGCGCGTGCGCACGGACACCTCCGTGCACCCCGACCACGAGTTCGACGCGACCGCGGCCTTCGGACGCGAGGCGCCGCTGGTCGTGGAGGTCGGCTCGGGGCTCGGCGAGGCCGTCGTGCACGCCGCCGCCCAGGATCCCGCGCGGAACTTCCTCGCCGTCGAGGTGTACAAGCCCGGGATCGCGGACCTGCTGCTCAAGGCGGGCCAGGCCGGCGTGGACAACGTTCGCGTGGTGCAGGCCAACGCGCCCGAGGTCCTGGAGCACCTGCTCGCCCCGGCCTCGGTCGACGAGCTGTGGGTGTTCTTCCCGGACCCCTGGCACAAGACCCGCCACCACAAGCGGCGCCTGGTCTCCCCCGCGTTCGCCGAGCTCGCCGCCCGGGTGCTCGCGCCGGGCGGGCTGTGGCGGCTCGCCACGGACTGGCAGGAGTACGCGCTGGTGATGCGCGAGGTCCTCGACGCGTCCCCGCACTTCGAGAACGTCCACCCGGGCCCGCTCGCCGACGACGAGCACCCGGACACGGGCTGGGCCCCCCGCTGGGAAGGCCGGATCCTCACGAGCTTCGAGCGCAAGGCGCGGGAGGCGGGCCGAGTCCCGCGCGACCTCGTCTACCGCCGGACGGAGTGAGCGCAGCCTCCGGCCCGGAGCGGGACGGCTTCGTCGTGGTGCGCCCGGGTGATCCCCGCACGCGGCCGCTGCTCGAGGGACTGCACCTCGAGTACGTGGTGCGCTACGGCCCCGAGATCGGGGCGGAGGAGATGGCGCACCACCCGGTGGACGACTTCACCGTCCCCACCGGGGCGCTCCTGCTCCTCCTCGAGGACGGCGTGACAGTGGGCGGGGGCGCGTTCCGCCGGCACGACGACGCCACCGCCGAGCTCAAGCGGGTGTGGACCGCTCCGGCGCACCGCCGGCGCGGGATCTCCCGGCGGGTCCTGGCCGAGCTCGAGCGGCTCGCCGCCGCGGCGGGGTATCGGCGCATCTACCTCACCACCGGCAGCCGCCAGCCCGAGGCGTTCGCCCTCTACCGCCGCAGCGGCTACGTCCTGCTGCCCGGGACCGCGCAGATCTATCCGGGTGGCGTGTACGACGTGGGCTTCGAGAAGCACCTGCGCTGACGCGCACCGGTCCGGGTCCGGCCGTTCCGGGAACCGGCCGGCCGGGAACCGGCCGGTCAGCGCTCCTGCCGGCGCGGGAACCGGCCGGTCAGCGCTCCTGCCGGCGCGGGAACCGGCCGGTCAGCGCTCCTGCTGGCGCGGGGGCCGGTACAGCACCACGGCCTGCGAGATCTTGCGGGCGCGGGGACGGGCGCCGCGGGCCATGCGCACCACGTCCCCGCCGACACCGGCGGCGAAGATCCGCGAGGACTCCTCGGCCCGGTCCCGGGCGTCCTCGAGCTCCTGGGACAGCTCCGCCACCCTCGCGCGCAGGGCCGCGACCTGGTTCTCCAGCTGGAGGATGCGCCGGATGCCCTCGAGGGACACGCCCTCCTGGGACAGCACCTGGATCTGCTGCAGCTTCTCGATGTCGCGCTGGGAGTAGCGCCGGGCCCGGCCCGGGGCGCGGGACGGCCTGACGAGGCCGAGCCGGTCGTACTGGCGCAGCGTCTGCGGGTGCATCTCCGCGATCTCCGCGGCCACGGAGATCACGAACAGCGGCTGGTCTGCGTCCAGTGCCATCTCACACCCGCGCCTTCGCGGCCAGGCCGGCCCGGGGGTCCTGGGCCGCGGTCGCCTCGGCGAACGCCCGGACGGCCTCCTGCGCCTGCTCGTCGAGCTCGGCCGGCACGTGCACCTCGACCGTCACGATCAGGTTGCCCGAGCCCTTGGCCGTGCTGAACCCGCGCCCCTTGACGCGGAAGCGCCGGCCCGAGGACGTGCCCGCCGGCACCTTCAGCCGCACGGTGCCGCCGTCCAGCACGGGCACCTCGATCGTGGCGCCCAGAGCCGCCTCGGGGAACGAGATCGGCACGGTGACCTCGACGTCGTCCGTGCCCTCGACCCGCCGGAAGAACGGGTGCGGCGTCACGTGGACGGTGACGTAGAGGTCCCCGGCCCCGCCGGGCCCGGAGTGGCCCTTGCCGGCGAGCTTGAGCTTCTGCCCGTCCCGCACGCCGGCGGGGATCCGCACCGTGGTCTCCTGGCCGTTGCCGCGGCGCAGCTTGATCGTGGTGCCGTGCACGGAGGAGCGGAACGGGATGGTCGTCTCCGTCCGGATGTCCTCCCCGCGCGCCGGCGGGGCCTGGTACCCGCCGTAGCCGCCGGGCGCCCCGTAGCCCGTCTGGCCGCCGAACTGCGCGAACAGGTCCTCGAACCCGCCCGGGCCCCCCGCGCCGCCGGTGGAGTAGGTCGTGCGCCGGCGGCGCCCTCCGCCGCCTCCGCCGAAGATGTCGCCGAAGAGGTCCTCGAAGTTCGCCGAGCCGCCCCCGCCGCCGGCGCCGCCCGCGGTGAAGCGCGCGCCGGAGCCCATCGCGCGGATCGCGTCGTACTGCTTGCGCTCCTCGGGGTCGGAAAGCACGGAGTTCGCCTCCGTGATGTCCTTGAACCGCTGCTCGGCCTCCGCGTCGCCCGGGTTCTGGTCCGGGTGGTGCTCGCGGGCGAGCTTGCGGTAGGCCTTCTTGACGTCGGCTGCGGACGCGTCCTTGGAGACGCCGAGAATGCTGTAGAAGTCCTTGTCGATCCAGTCCTGGCTGGCCATGACGCCTCCTTTCTGTGGGGCCGGTCGGGGTCCTGTCGAGCAGGGCCCGGTGGTGGTGCTGGGGTGGTCCCCGGTGCCGCGGCGCCGGGGACGGGTGGACGGGTCAGGGGAGGCCCGCGGGGCGGACCTCCCCTGCCGTCGCTCGGATCAGGCCGGGACCGGCCTCACTCGGCGACCGCGACGGCGACCTGGGCGGGCCGCACCACGCGCTCACCGATCCGGAAGCCGGAGCGCAGCACCATCGAGACCTGGTCGGGCTCGACCTCGCTCGTGGGCTGCTGCAGCACCGCCTCGTGGACGTTCGGGTCGAACTTCTCCCCGACCTCCCCGATCCGCACGAGCCCCTGCCGCACGAGGGTCTCCTCAAGCTTGTTCGCGATCGCCGCGAACGGGCCGTCGGTGAGGTCCCCCGCCTGCCGGGCCGCGTCGATGTCGTCGAACACCGGCAGCAGCGTCTGCAGGAGGTCGCCCGTGACGAAGGTCCGCAGCTGCTCCTTCTCGCGCGCCGTGCGGTGCTTGAAGTTCACGAACTCGGCCTGCAGCCGGCGCAGCTCCTCGAGCCGCTCCTCGGCGAGGGCGGCCGACGGGGAGTCCTCCCCTGCGGCGCCCGGCGCCGCGGCGTCCCCGGACTCGGCGTCGGTCGACTGGGGCGTCGAGAGGATGTCGTCCACCGTCAGGCCCTCGGGCCCGGCCTCCTCCTGGGGGCGGGTCCCGGGATCCTGCGCGCGGTGCTCCTCGGGCTGCGCTGCGGGGTCCCCGGGGACGTTCCCGGGGCCGTTCTCCGCCGCGTTCTCGTCAGGTCCTGGCGTGGGGTCGGGCATGCTCACTTCTTCTCGTCCTCGTCGTCGACGACCTCGGCGTCGACGATGTCCTCGTCACCGGTGGCACCGGCCGCGCCCGCACCCGGGGCGCCCTCGGCACCCTCGGCCTGCGACTGCGCGTAGAGGGCCTCGCCGAGCTTGGTCTGGGACTGCTGCAGCTTGTCGTAGGCCGACTTCACGGCGTCGTCGTCCTCGCCCTCGAGCGCCTGCTTCAGGGCGTCGACGTCCGCCTGCACCTCGGACTTGACGTCCGCGGGCAGCTTCTCGTCGTTGTCCTTCAGGAGCTTGTCGACGGAGTAGGCCTGCTGCTCCGCGTTGTTGCGCAGGTCGGCCGCCTCACGGCGCACCCGGTCCGCCTCGGCGTTGGCCTCGGCGTCCTTGACCATGCGGTCGATGTCCTCCTTGGAGAGGGAGGACCCGCCCGTGATGGTCATCGACTGCTCGGTGCCGGTGCCCTTGTCCTTCGCGGAGACGTGCACGATGCCGTTGGCGTCGATGTCGAAGGTCACCTCGATCTGCGGCATCCCGCGCGGGGCGGGGGCGATGCCGGTCAGCTCGAAGGTGCCCAGGTTCTTGTTGTCCCGGGTGAACTGGCGCTCGCCCTGGAAGACCTGGATGGACACGGACGGCTGGTTGTCCTCGGCGGTGGTGAAGGTCTCGGACCGCTTGGTGGGGATGGCCGTGTTGCGCTCGATGAGCTTGGTCATCACGCCGCCCTTGGTCTCGATGCCCAGCGACAGCGGGGTCACGTCGATCAGCAGCACGTCCTTGCGGTCGCCCTTGAGCACGCCGGCCTGGATGGCGGCGCCGACGGCGACGACCTCGTCCGGGTTCACGCCCTTGTTGGGCTCCTTGCCGGCCAGGCGCTGGACGGTCTCCGCGACGGCGGGCATGCGGGTCGAGCCGCCCACCAGCACCACGTGGTCGATGTCGGACACGGAGATGCCGGCCTCGGTGATGACGTCCTTGAACGGCTTCTCGGTGCGCTCGAGCAGGTCCCGGGTGAGCTCCTCGAACTTGGCGCGGGTGAGGCGCTCGTCCAGGTGCACGGGACCCTCGGGGGTCACGGACAGGTACTGCAGGGAGATGTTGGTGCTGGTCGCGGAGGACAGCTCCTTCTTGGCCTGCTCCGCGGTCTCCTTCAGGCGCTGCAGGGCGATCTTGTCCTTGGACAGGTCCGCACCGGTCTTCGACTTCACCTGCGCCAGCAGCCAGTCGACCACGCGCTGGTCCCAGTCGTCGCCGCCCAGCCGGTTGTCGCCGGCGGTCGCGCGGACCTGGATGGTGGAGAAGTCGTCCTCGTCCTTGCCGACCTCCAGCAGGGAGACGTCGAAGGTGCCGCCGCCGAGGTCGAAGACGAGGATGAGCTCGTCCTCCTTGCCCTTCTCCAGGCCGTAGGCGAGCGCCGCGGCGGTGGGCTCGTTGACGATGCGCAGCACGTTCATGCCGGCGATCTCACCGGCCTCCTTGGTGGCCTGGCGCTCGGCGTCGTTGAAGTACGCCGGGACGGTGATCACGGCGTCGGTGACCTTGTCGCCCAGGTAGGACTCGGCGTCGGTCTTGAGCTTCATGAGGATGCGCGCAGAGATCTCCTGCGCCGTGTACTTCTTGTCGTCGATGTCCGTGGACCACCCGGTGCCCATGTGGCGCTTCACCGAGGCGATGGTGCGGTCCACGTTGGTGACGGCCTGGCGCTTGGCGATGTCGCCGACCAGGGTCTCTCCGTCCTTCGAGAAGGCGACGACGGACGGCGTGGTCCGGTTGCCCTCGGCGTTGGCGATGACGGTGGGCTCGCCGCCCTCCAGCACGGACACCACGGAGTTGGTGGTGCCGAGGTCGATTCCTACTGCACGAGACATGGACGTGTTCTCCTTCGGGTCGAGCTGAACCGGGCGGGCCGTGGTGGCCCCGTTGGGTCCCGGAGGTCTCAGGTCTTGAGTTTTCCTGGCTCAAGTCTGCCACGTGAGCCGCCGATGTCAAGCCAAGTTGAGTCCCATCGACTCAACCTATCTGCGGTGCCGGGTGTGAGAACGCGCTCACCGCTCTGCTGCCGTGGGAGCTCTCCGGTAGACTGGACTGTTGCGCCCGGACCGCCGGGCGCCCATCGAGATCACCGGGTCCGCCCCGCACGCCCACGCACGCACTTCGACACGACACCGCACGCCCCCGACACCGCAGGAGCCTCCGTGAGCACCACACCACCCCATTCGCCGCAACCACCGAGCCCGAACGGGTCCTCCCACCGGCCGAAGCCGCGCGAGGTGCTGCGGGAGATCAACTACCCCCACGGCATCCACCCCGCCCTCGTCCCCGGCATCGCCGTGGAGGACCAGAAGCTGCACTACGGCACGGACAAGGTGGTCTTCCTCGTCACCGCCGCGCTGATCGTGGGGTTCATCGCGTGGGGCGTGCTCTCCACCGAGTCCCTGACCGCCGCCTCCACCGCGGCCCTGGGATGGGTCACCGGCAACGCCGGCTGGTTCTTCACCGCGCTGTCCACGGCCGCCGTGCTGTTCATGCTCGTCGTCGGCTTCAGCCGCACCGGCCGCATCCCGCTGGGCATGGACGACGAGAAGCCCGAGTACTCCTTCTTCTCGTGGCTCGCCATGCTCTTCGCCGCCGGCATGGGCATCGGCCTGATGTTCTACGGCGCCTCCGAGCCCATGAGCCACTTCGGCGCGGGCGTCCCCGGCTTCGGGGCGGAGCCCGGTTCCGAGGAGATGACCGTCTACGCCCTCGTCCAGACGGCCTTCCACTGGGGCCTCAACCCCTGGGCCATGTACGCCGTGGTCGGCTCCGCCGTCGCCTACGGCGCCTACCGCCGCGGGCGCCCCCCGCTGATCAGCCGGATCTTCGTGCCGCTGATCGGCCAGCAGCGCGCCGAGGGCGGCCTGGGCCGGCTCATCGACGTGTTCGCCATCTTCGCGACCCTCTTCGGCACCGCCGCCTCCCTGGGGATCGGCGCACTGCAGATCTCCCGGGGCCTCGAGATCGTGGCCGGCTGGGGCCCGCTCGGCAACGGGGGCCTCATCGCCGTCATCGCCGTGCTCACGGCCGCCTTCGTGGTCTCCGCCGTCTCCGGCGTGGCCCGCGGCATCCGCTACCTCTCCAACACGAACCTGCTGCTGGCCTTCCTGCTGGCCCTGTTCGTGTTCGTGGCCGGGCCCACCGTCCTGATCCTGGACCTCGTTCCCGCCGTGTTCAGCACGTACCTGCAGGAGTACCTGTGGATGACCGGGCAGACCGGCGGCTGGGGCGAGGACTCGACCGCCTTCGCCGGCGGCTGGACCGTCTTCTACTGGGCGTGGTGGCTGTCCTGGTCCCCGTTCGTCGGGATGTTCATCGCCAAGATCTCCCGCGGCCGCACGCTGCGCCAGTTCGTGACCGTGGTGCTCATCGTGCCCTCCTCGATGTGCGTGCTCTGGTTCGTGGTCATCGGCGGCACCGCCATGTACCTGCAGCGCACAGGGACCGACCTCGCGGCCGCCGGCGGGCAGGAGGCCGTGCTGTTCGGGATGCTCGACGCCCTGCCCTTCGGCGCGATCACGTCGGTGCTCGCCATGGTCATCATCGGCATCTTCTTCGTGACCAGCGCGGACTCCGCGTCCATCGTCATGGGCACCCTGTCCCAGCGCGGGCGGCCCGAGCCCAGCCGCTTCATCGTGGTGTTCTGGGGCCTGTGCCTCGGCGGCATCGCGACGGTCATGATGCTCGTGGGCGGCGACGACGCCCTGACCGGCATGCAGAACCTGGTCACCGTCTCGGCCCTGCCGTTCGCGGTCATCGTCGCCCTCCTGATGGTCTCCTTCTACAAGGACCTGCGCAGCGACCCGGCCACGATCCGGCACGCGTTCGCCCTCACGGCCGTGCGCAAGGCCGTGATCCACGGCATCGAGGAGCACGGCGACGACTTCGCCCTCCAGGTGGAGCACGCCCCGGGCGCCCGCGCCGCGGGCGAGACGTTCGACTCGCACGACCCGGCCGTGACCGACTGGTACCGGCGCGTCGACGAGCACGGCCGGGAGATCGACCTCGCCGCGGAGACCGGATCGCGCTCGGCCCCCGACGGATCGGTCCTGAACCCGGACGGTTCGCGCCAGGACCCGGACCGCTCGCACCTGGACCCGGACGAGGATCTTCCCCTCCGGCAGGACCGCGACCGGACCTGACCTCACGGCACGAGACGTGCGGCCGCAGCCTCCGGGCGGCGGCCGCACTTCTCGTGCCGGGACCGGACGGCTTAGACTGCCCGCTATGTATTCGATCGTGGCCGTGTGCACGGGCAACATCTGCCGCTCGCCCATGGCGGAGCTCGCCCTGCGCCGCGCCTTCGAGGCCGCAGGACTGGCCGAGCGCGTGCGGATCGACTCGGCGGGCGTCAGCGACGAGGAGCTGGGCAACCCCGTGGATTCCCGCGCCGGCGAGCTCATGCGCCGCGAGGGACTCGACGCCTCCCGGCACGAGGCCCGGGTCTTCGACCCCGTCCGCTTCGACGACCGCGACCTCGTGCTCGCCCTCGACGTCGTGCACTGGCGGCGCCTGCGGGAGCTCGCACCGGACGAGGCCGCCGCGGCCAAGGTGCGCCTGCTCCGCGAGTTCGACCCCGACGCCGAGGCCCTCGAGCCCGAGGAGCTGGGGATCTACGACCCCTGGTACGGGGGCCCGGAGGACTTCGAGACCACCTACGGCATGATCGCCGCCGCCGTGCCGGGCGTCGTCCGCGCCGTCGCCCGGGAGCTCGGCGCCGGCCGGGGCTCCGCGCAGGACGCCGGCCGCGCGTGATCGACATCGAGCTCGAGCTGAATCCGTCGCTCGCCGCGGCCAACCCCGCCGGCACCAACCTGGCGCGGCTGCTCCCCTCCCCCACCCGCCGCCCGTACCTCATCGGCATCGACGGGCGCTCGGGCGCCGGCAAGACCAGCCTCGCAGAACAGCTCGTCGAGGTGCTGCGCCCGGTGCGGGACGTGACGCTCTTCCACCTCGAGGACCTCTATCCGGGCTGGGACGGCCTCGGGCCCGGCCGGCGGACCTACGTGGACGAGGTCCTCACCCCCCTGGACCAGGGCCGGGACGCGGAGTGGAGCGCGTGGGACTGGGTAACCGACTCCCCGGGCACCCCGCGGCTGACCCGGGTGGCGGAGGTCGTGGTCCTGGAGGGCGTCGGCGCCTGCAGCGCCGAGGCCCGGCAGCTGCTGGACGTCTCCGTGTGGGTCGAGCTGCCCACCGCGCTGCGCTACGACCGTGCGCTGAGCCGTGACGGCTCGTACTACGCCGAGCACTGGGACCGCTGGGCCGCCCAGGAGGACGCCTACCTGGCGGAGGACCACGTCTGGGAACAGGTGGACATCCTGCACCCCGGCCCGGTCTGCTGAGACCCCGGACGCACCCACAGGAGGATCCGTGACCAGCACCGTCGTCGTCCTCGACGCCGCCCACCCCGGGGGCGCCCTCGCCGATCCCTCCGTCCCGCTCGTGCGGATCGACGACCAGGGCCTGACCCGCGGGGACGGCGTCTTCGAGACCATGCGCGCCGTCGACGGCGTCGTGCAGAAGTTCGAGGCCCACCACCAGCGGCTGTCGGCCTCCGCGCGGCTGGCCCAGCTGCCCGTGCCGTCCGCACGGGACACCCGCGGGGCGGTGGAGCTGGCGCTGGCCCACGCGGCCCCCGGCGGGGACGGCGGCCTGGGCGCCGAGCACAGCGTCAAGGTCGTGATCAGCCGCGGCACGCCGGAGGACGGCCCGTGGTCCTGGGTCGTGGTGAGCCCCGTGCCCGGGACCACGTTCCGGCAGCGGCGGGAGGGCGTGACCGCGGTGCTGCTGCCGCGCGGCCACGACCCCGCCCTGGACGCCGGGTACCCGTGGCTGCTGCCGGGGGCCAAGACGCTCTCCTACGCGATCAACATGGCCGCCCTGCGCCACGCCCGCTCCCTCGGGGCGGACGAGGCGGTCTTCACCACGGAGGGCCGCAGGGTCCTGGAGGGCGCGACGTCCTCCGTGGTCTGCGCCCGCGTGCGCGGCGACCGCCGCACCCTGCTGACGCCGGAGCCCTCGCACGGGATCCTGCCGGGCACCACGCAGGCCAAGATCTTCGCCGCCGCCCGCCGGGACGGCTGGGAGCTCGGCTACGGCCCGCTGTACCCGGCGGACCTCATGGAGGCCGACGCCGTGTGGCTGGTCTCCAGCGTGCGGCTCGCGGTGCCGGTGCGCCGGCTCGACCACCAGCCGCTGCCGGTGGACCCGGACCTGACCCGGCTCGTCACGAGCTGGGTCTCGCAGGCCTGATCCTTCGCTCAGGCCCAGATGAACCGGTGCGTCCCGAGCAGGACCGACACCGCGGGGCCCGCCGCGGCGGCCGCCGCGCAGCCCGCGAGGACCACGGCGTCCCGCCAGGAGTGCTCCGGGACGCGGGCCCACGTGCGCGGTCCCGCGCCGAAGCCGCGCGCCTCCATGGTGACCGACAGCCGGGTGGCCCGGCGCAGGGACTGCACAAGCAGCGTGAACGCCTGACCGCCGAACTCCCGCAGTGCGCCCACCGGTCCGTGCCCGGCCCCCGCGCCGCGCGCCCGCCGGGCCATCGCGAGGGTGGCCCACTCGGAGGCCATCACGCCCACCAGCCGCAGCGCGGCCAGGGACGCCAGCACGAAGCGGGCCGGGAGGCGGAGTGTCTGCGCGAGGCCGTCGGCGAGGTCCGTGGGGTCCGTGGTGAGCACCAGGATCAGCCCGGGCAGTGCCAGTGCCAGCCCGCGGAGGGCGATCGCCGCGCCTGCGGCCAGCGCGCCGGCCGAGATCCCGGTGACGCCCAGATCCAGGAGCACCGGTCCGGAGTCCTCGGCGAGCAGCGCCGTGCCCCACCCGCTCACGAGGGCCGCCACGACCACGGGCCACGCCCGGCGCAGCAGCGCGAGCGGGTGCTGCCCCGCCAGCGCCAGGAGGAGCAGCTCGCCCAGCAGCACGGTCCCCGACGTCACGGGGTCCGCGCTGAGCACGAGCACCACGGTCAGCAGCAGCGCCCCGGCCAGTTTGACCACCGCGTTCGTCCGTCCCAGCAGGGAGGTCCGGGACGACGGCGCGATCGCGGGAGCGCTCATCGGACCGGCTCCCCCGCCGGCCGGGACCGGGGCGGCGGACGGTGGGGCGGCCCCGGACGGCCGTCCTGCGGGCTGCGGGGACCGGGGACGTGCGGCTCAGGGGCGGGCTGCTCCGGAGTGCGGGCCTCGAGGACACCGGATCCGGAGGTGCGAGGCCCCGGCACGTGCGGCTTCGGTGCGGAGATCCCGAGGACACCGGACTCTGCCGTGCGGGAACCGGGGACGCGCGGCTCCGGGGCGGGCTGCTCCGGACCGGGCTGCTCCGGAGTGCGGGCCTCGAGGACACGGCTCACGGGAGTGCGGGGTCCGGGCGTCCCGAGCTCGAGCACCTCGGCGCCGAGGGCCCGCACGAAGTCCTCGTCGTGCGTCACGGCCAGGACCGAGGTGCCGGCGTCGAGCAGCTCCACGAGCAGGTCCACGAGCTCCGCCCACGTCAGGGCGTCCTGGCCGAACGTGGGTTCGTCGAGGACCAGCACGTCCGGGTCCGTGGCGAGCACCGTGGCCACCGACAGCCGCCGCTTCTCTCCGCCGGAGAGGGTGAACGGGTTGGCGTCGGCCAGGTGGGCGAGACGCAGCCGGCCAAGCAGCTCGTCCGTGCGCCGCTGCCGCTCGGCCGCCGGGGTGCCCGCCAGCCGGGGGCCGTGCTCGAGCTCGGCGCGCACCGTGGCGCGCAGGAACTGGTGCTCGGGCTCCTGGAAGACGGTTCCGATCCGGGCCACGAGCTCCCGGCCGCTCCAGTCGAGAGGGTCCGGACCCGCCCCGCGGTCGAGGCGCGGGTGCGCGGTGACAGTGCCGCGCACGGGGGCCAGCAAGCCCGCGAGCGTCAGCGCCAGCGTGGACTTCCCGGCGCCGTTGGGCCCGGTGAGGGCCAGCGCGCGGCCACGGTGCAGGCTCAGGCGGACGTCCTCGACCGCCGTGGGCAGGTCCCGTCCCACGGCGGCGTCGTCCGGGGTGCGTCCGCGCCGCCGCGCCCGGCGGCGGGCGCGCAGCTGGCGTGCCGAGGGCTGGCTGCGGGAGACGCACAGACCGGTGGCGCTCAGCAGCCGACCGTCCTGCGCGGGACGCTCCTGACCGGCACGCTCCCGCTCGGGATGCTCCTGCTCAGGACAGGACTGCCCGGCACCCTCCCGTCCAGGGCGCTCGGGCCCGGCACGCTCCTGCTCAGGACAGGACAGCCCGGCACGCTCCCGTTCCGGACGCTCCTGCTCGGACCGGCGCGCCGGCGCGCGCGTGGCCGGCACCCGGCCGGGGACCCACACCCCCGCCCTGCTGAGCTCGTCGGCCGCCGCGCCGAGCACCTGCTCCGGGGACCCGTCGTGGGCGATGCCCCCGTCGTGGCCGAGCACCAGGACACGGTCCACGACCTCGGCCCACACGGCCACGCGGTGCTCCACGACCACGAGCGTGGCACCGCTGCGGTCCAGGCAGGCCACCACGGCGTCGCGGACCTGCCGCACGCCGGCAGGATCCAGATTGGCGGTCGGCTCGTCGAGCAGCAGCAGCCCGGGGCTCATGGCCACGGCGCCGGCGAGCGCGAGGCGCTGCTTCTGCCCGCCCGACAGGGCCGCGGTGGAGTGCCCGAGCGGGAGGTCGAGGCCCACGTCGTCGAGCGCCGCCCGCACCCGCGGCCAGATCTGTTCCCGGGGCACCGCGAGGTTCTCGAGGCCGAAGGCGGTGTCGTCACCGATCCGGGACAGCACCACCTGGGACTCGGGGTCCTGCTGCACGAGTCCGGCGCGGCCCCGCGCCTGATGCGGCGGCATGCCGTCGAGCAGCAGCTCGCCGGACCCGGACTGCCCGTCGTCGTCGTGGAGGACCCCGGCCAGGGCGTGCAGGAGGGTGGACTTGCCCGCCCCGCTGGGTCCCAGCAGGAGCACTCGCTCCCCAGGCTCCACCACGAGGTCGAGGCCGCGCAGCGCCGCCGTGTCCCGCCCGGGGTGGTGCCAGCCGAAGCCGCGGGCCTCGACGCGCGCGCCGCGGGCGGCGGGCACCGCACGGCGCTGGGCCGTGGGCGCCGTCATCGCCGCACGGCCCGCCCGGAGGCGAGGCCCTGCAGGACGCCGGTGCCCGCGAGCGCCCGCACCACGGCGTGCATGAGGAGGCCGGCGAGCACCGCCCCGGAGACGGCCGTCAGGAGCACGTAGACCACCTGGTGGCCGAGCGCCCACTCGTAGTTGTAGAGGATGTTCTCGTGCACGCCCAGGAAGATCCCGCTCACGGCGCCTGCGACGGCCGCCGTGAGGGCGTCGAAGCGGCGGTACCGGAAGGCGGCGAAGGCCAGCTCGGCGCCGACGCCCTGGACGAGGCCGGAGAGGACCACGAGCAGGCCGAAGTGGGTTCCCAGGAAGCTCTCGATCACGGCGGCGAGCAGCTCGCAGAACAGCGCGGCACCGGGCTTGCGGATGATCAGTCCGCCGAGCACGCCGGCCACGAGCCAGCCGCCGGCGATCAGGCCCACGGCGGGCGGGTAGGCGACCGCGGCCGTGCCGACCACGGGGTAGAGCAGGTTCGACCACGCCCAGAAGACGACCGCGCACACGGCGGCGAGGACGGCGGCCACGACGATGTCGACGACGCGCCAGGACGAGGCGCCGGACGTGCCGGGGCGGCGGGCGGGGCGGTGGGTGGTGGTGTTCACGGTGGGTTCCTCCTGGGCTCAGCGAGCCGTCGGTGCCAGGAGGGGACGGGATTCCTCCGGGCCGCGCCGGTGGCGCGCTCCCGGGGAACACCCCTGAGATGCTCGACTCCCTTCGCCGGTGCTAACCGGAGCAGGTTCGAGGGTCTGCGGCGATCCGCACTCTCAGCGCCACGCCGGTGTCCCGGGCGGGGCGCTCCCCTGTCGTTCAGTGCCACCGAGTCTACCCCGCCGCCCGGCCGCCCGTGCACGTCCGCAGGCACCAGCATCCCGCCGCGACGCTGCGGCGCCCCTTCCGCACGCCGCCGTGCTGGTTCCGGATGCCCCCGCTGTGCGGGGGCCGCACGACGAAGGGGTCAGCACGACGAAGGGGCCCGTCCGGTCGCGCACCGCAGCGGTGTGCGACCGGACGGGCCCCTCACGAGGTGCGCCCTGCGCTCAGACCTCGGCCTGGCTCGAGGCCTTGGGGTTCTCCTGGGACTTGTTCTCCATCTTCGCGACCTGCCGGTGCACGGCGACCTTGATGATGGTGCCGACGAGGCCGGTGATGACGGACCAGATGATGATGGCCGTCCAGGTCTCGCTGGGGTCCGGGTTCTTGGCCGGCGGCGGGTTGCCCGTGACGCGCGTCCAGACCGAGCCGAGCACCTTGTGCGAGAGGACCACGCCGCCCAGCGAGGCGCCGGTGCCGAGGAGTTCGATGACCTTGTCGTTCATGGAGTGCTGCTCCTTGTCGTCCGGGGGACGCGAGTGCGCCCTGTCGATCCCGACCAGCCTAACGCGTCCCCGCCGATCCGTCAGTCTGCTGTCCGTCCGCTCGCCGGCCGTCCGCGCTCGGCGCCGGAGTCCCCGCGGCGGCGCGCCCGGCGGCATCCCCGGCGGCGCTCCCCGCGGCATCCTCTCCGTGGCTCTCCCCGGCGCTCTCCGTGGCCCTCTCCATGGCGCTCTCTGTGGCGCTCTTCCCTGCCCGGTTGAGCACCTCCTGTAGGTCGTCCTGCGTGAGCGTGTTCCGATTGAGGTGCTTGGAACGGTACGTGGACCGTCCCACCATGTGCGCCGAGACGGGCACGGTGAGCAGCTGGAAGATCCAGCCGAGGACGATGAGCGGGATCATGACGGGATCACGGTTCTCCAGCGCGACCGCCGTGAGCATCAGGAGCAGCCCGAAGACCTGCGGCTTGGTGCCGGCGTGCATGCGCGTCAGCAGGTCCGGGAAGCGGACCAGGCCGATCGCGGCCGCGAGGGACATCAGCGCGCCGACCACGAGGCACACGGCCGCGGCGGCGTCCAGGACGGTGTCCAGCACGGCGCTCACCGCCCGTGCTCGGCGGTCTGGGTGGCGAAGCGGGCCACCGTCACCGAGCCGATGAAGCCGACCAGGGAGACGATCACCATGAGGATCAGGTTGTTGAGGTGCCCGTGGTAGGCCATCTCCACGGCGAGGGCGGCCGCGACGACGGCCAGCAGCACGTCGGTGGCCACCACCCGGTCCAGCAGGGAGGGACCCTTGGCGAGGCGGTACAGGGTGCCCGCCGCGGCCGCGCTGAGCAGCACGGCCGCGACGGCCACGGCGATCTCCATCACGGGCGGTCCTCCTCGGGGGCATCGGTCGGGGCATCGGTCGGGGCGTCGGTCGGGCCTTGGGCCGTCGGATCGGCCGCCGGATCGGCCGTCGGATCGGCCGGGGCGTCGTCGCGGCGGCCGCCCACGATCTGCTGGCTCGCGGTGACCGGGGAGCCGATCGCGGCGCTGTCCCGGTGGTCCGTGCCGGCGGGTCCTCCTCCGCGGCGCTCGGCCCGCAGTGCGGCGAGCTCCTCCGGCGTGCCCATGATCCTGATCCAGGCGGCCTCCACCCGCAGCGCGGAGCGGCGGAACCGTTCGGCCTCCTCGGCGTTGCGGACGTTGAGCGCGTGGAAGTACAGCGTCCCGGCGGCACGGTCCACCTCCACGACGAATGAGCCGGGGATCAGGGTCATGGTGTGCCCGGTGGCCGTCAGGAGCAGGTCCGAGCGGGTGCGCAGGCGCACGCCGACCACGGCGTTGCGCGCGCGCGGCCCCACGAGGATCGCGATGAGCATCACCTCGACGCTCGCCTTGGCGACCTGCCACACGAAGGTCACGGCGAAGACCGCGAACTGGAGGACGTTGAACCGGCCGGACAGCTGCACGGGCGGGAGATAGAGCACCCACGTCACGAGCAGGGCCAGCACCAGGCCGACCAGCAGGTTGCCGAGGCCGAAGTCCCCCCACAGGGCGCCCCACACGACCACGAGCCACACCAGCAGCGGCAGCTCGACGAGCAGGGAGTTCCTGGGCCGGGTCACGGGGTCTCCTCCACCACGGGCCGCGGCGCGGACGCAGGGTCCAGCACGGCCTCGACGTAGCGCTCGGGGCGGGAGAGGTTCTCCGCGGCGTTGTCCGCGAGCTGGAACAGCGGCCCGGCGAACACCGTCAGGGCCACGCCCACCGCGACGAGGGCCGAGGCCCCGCCGAGCATCGAGGGGGACATCAGGCGCACGTCGCCCTTGCCAGCGAACCGGCCCGCCTGGTCGTCGACGGCACCGGAGGTGAGCAGGAACCGGGAGCCCGCGGGCACCGGGGCCAGCAGGATCGGGTCCGGGTACTCCGCGTCCTCCGGGGCGCGCAGAAACACGCGGTTCCACACCCGCATCAGGGTCAGCAGGGTCAGCAGGGACACCGCCACGGACCCCGCCACCAGGGCGTAGGCCAGCCCGTCCCCCTGGTCCACACCGGCCTGCAGCAGGCCCGCCTTGCCCAGGAACCCCGAGAACGGCGGGATCCCCCCGAGGTTGAGCGCGGGCACGAGGTAGAGCAGCGCGAGCAGCGGGGAGATCCGGGCCAGCCCGGCCAGCCGGTCCACGTTGGTGGATCCGCCGCGGCGCTCGATCAGCCCGGCCACCAGGAACAGGCTGGTCTGGATCACGATGTGGTGGGCCACGTAGTACACCGTGGCGGAGAGCGCCTCCTGGGTGCCCACGGCCACGCCGAAGATCATGTACCCGATGTGGCTGATCAGCGTGAAGGAGAGCATGCGCTTGATGTCGATCTGCGCGAGCGCGCCCAGGATGCCGACCACCATGGTGAGCAGCGCGACCCACATCAGCAGGTCGTCGAGCCGGTCCCCGGGGAACAGCACGGTCTCGGTGCGGATGATCGAGTACACGCCCACCTTGGTCAGCAGGCCGGCGAACACCGCGGTGACGGGCGCGGAGGCCGTGGGGTAGGAGTCCGGGAGCCAGAAGGACAGCGGGAAGACCGCCGCCTTGATGCCGAACGCGATGAGCAGCATCAGGTGCAGCTGCATCTGGGTGCCCACCGGGAGGCCCTCGAGCTTGACGGAGAGGTCGGCCATGTTGATGGTGCCCGTGGCCGCGTAGATCATCGCGATGGTGATCAGGAACAGCACGGAGGAGATCACCGAGACCACCACGTAGGTCACGCCGGTGCGGATCCGCTGGACGGTTCCGCCCATCGTCATGAGCACGTAGGAGGCGGTCAGCAGGATCTCGAAGCCCACGTAGAGGTTGAACAGGTCCCCGGCGAGGAAGGCGTTCGACACTCCCGCCACGAGGATGAGGAACGAGGGGTGGAAGATCGAGATCGGCCCCTCCTCGTCGCCGTCGGCCACCCCCTGCCCGCTCGCGTAGACCAGCACGGCGAGCGAGACGACCGTGGAGACCACGAGCATCAGGGACGAGAGCTGGTCCACGACCATGACGATGCCCCAGGGCGCCTCCCACCCGCCGAGGTGGACCGCCTGCGGGCCCACGTCCCACGTGCTCACGAGCACGAGGACCTCGACCGCGAGGGTGAGCACGAGCGAGCCGATGGCCACGGTCCGCTGGAGGGCGTTGCGCCGCAGCAGCAGCAGACTGAGGGCGGCGCCGAGGAACGGGATGATGACGGCCAGCGGCGCCAGCTGGGCGAGGTTGACGGTCACCGGTTACTCCCTCTCCGGGGGCCGAGCACGCCCGGGGCCTCGAGGGACTCCTCCGGGTCCCGGGGCGGGGGCACGTCGTCGAACTCGGTCGTGTCGGCGGGGATGTCGGCGTCGCTCTCCACGTCGTAGGAGGACTGCCGGGCCACGCGCCGGTCCTCGACGTCGTCCTGGATCTCGTCCCGGCGCCCGAGGACCCAGGAGCGGTAGATCATGCCCAGGAGGAACGCGGTGACGGCCAGGGAGATCACGATGGCGGTGAGGATGAGGGCCTGGGGCAGCGGGTCGCTGTAGTTCTCGGCGGCGATCGACGCGTCGTACAGGGGCGCGGAGCCGGCCTCCCCGCCGGCGTGCAGGATGAGCAGGTTCGTGCCGTTGGTCAGCAGCATCAGCCCGAGCAGCACTCGGGTGAGCGAGCGCTCGAGCAGCAGGTACACGCCCACGGCGTAGAGCACGCCCATCACGACCAGCAGGGTCAGGTTCACGGTCATCGGTGCTCGTTCCCTCCGTCGGGGCCGGTCCGGACGGCCGGGGTCGGCGACGTCGCGGACGACACCGCGGTCGCACCCGCGGGGGCGCCGGCGGCCACCTTCCGCTGCCGCGTGACGCGGATGCGCGTGCCGCGCCCCGGGGCGCGCCGCCGCCGCCGGACGGCGTCCTCCTCGATCCGCTGGTCGATCCGGCCGCCCAGCGAGCGCAGGATGTCGAGGATGAGCCCCACCACGATCAGGTAGACCGCGACGTCGAAGATCAGGGCGGTCACGAACTTCTCGGCCCCGAAGACCGGCAGCTCGGCCTCGAAGGTGTAGCTCTGCATCACCGACCCGCCCAGGAACACCGGGGTGACGGCGTAGAGAGCGGCGAGCGCGAGTCCGGCCCCGAGCATGGTGCCCGCGTTGATCGGGGTGGCCAGCTCGAGCTCGTAGCGCCCGCCCGCGAGATAGCGCACCGTCAGGGCGAGCCCCGCCATGAGCCCGCCCGCGAAGCCCCCGCCGGGGTCGTTGTGCCCGGCGATCAGCAGGTAGAGCGAGACCATCATGAACGTGTGGAAGAGCAGCCGGGTGACCACCTCGAAGACGATCGAGCGCCGCTCGGGAGCCAGTGTCCTGCCGGCGAGCAGATAGGGGTCCTCCAGGTCGTCGTCGCGGCGGGCGAGCCCGATCTCCAGGGGCTGGCCGCCGGGCGAGACGGCCGCGGCGTTGCGCCGGCGGATCACCCGCAGCTGGTCGGTGGTGGGGTCCTCCCCGGACCGCACGATGCGGTCCCCGCGGCCCGTGACGAAGATCAGCGAGGCCACACCGGTCGCGGCGAGCACGAGCACCGAGATCTCCCCGAAGGTGTCCCACGCGCGGATGTCCACGAGGATGACGTTGACCACGTTCGCCCCGTCGCCGAGCTCGTAGGCCATCCGCGGCAGCTCCAGGGAGACGGGATCGGCCGTGCGCGAGGAGATGCTGAACGCCGCGAGCGCCATCATGAACAGCCCGAAGGTCACCGCGATGGTGCCGCGCAGGAGACGGCGCCCGGCCGGGTTGCGGTGCCACAGCGGGGCCGGCAGCGAGCGCAGCGCGAGCACGAAGGCCACCAGCAGCACGGTCTCGACCAGGGTCTGCGTCAGGGCGAGGTCCGGCGCGCCCTGCAGGGCGAAGATGAGGGCCAGGCCGTAGCCGGTGACCGACACGAGCAGGACCGCGAGGAACCGCTTCTTGGCCAGGGGCACCAGCAGCGCCGCCACGACCATGGCCGCGCCGGCGATCAGCTGGGCGGGGCCGTCGGAGACCCGCAGCGACCCCAGGGGCGGGGTCTCCTCGACGAACAGCGCCACGAGCGGCACGACGATCGCCGTGATCAGGATGACCGAGAGGTAGAACATCAGCGAACCGCGCTGGGTCCGGCCGGTGATCCACACGGCGGCGAGGTCGAGGACGTTGACGACCTTGCGGTAGACGAGCTCGCCGGCGGGCAGGGACGGGAGAGCCCGCTGGAGGTCCGCGACGGGGCGCCGGCCCAGGTACATCAGCAGCCCGCCCGCGACGACGAGGGCGGAGAGCCCGAGGGCGGGGGTGAGCCCGTGCCACAGGGCCAGGTAGAACTCGTGCTCGCCCGGGTCGGGGAATTGGTCGACGTAGGGCTGGAGCACGGCGTTGACCGGCTGGGGCCACAGGCCGAAGACCACGGTGAGCACGGAGAGCACGAGCGGGGCCGCGAGGAACGCGGTCTCGACCCGCTGCATGTCGCTGATCACGGCCTTGCCGCCCACCCCCGCGTCGAGCTCGGAGAACTCGGCGGACTTCTGCGCGAACCCGCCCCACAGGAAGCGGGCGCTGTAGGCGACGGTCAGCACGGAGCCCACCACGAGCCCGGCGAGCACCACGGCGCCCGCCGCGGAGTCCACGGCGTGGGCGAACGCGGTCAGCACCGCCTCCTTGGCCACGAACCCGGCCAGGGGCGGCAGGCCTGCCATGGACGCCGCGGCGACGAGCGAGACGGCGAACAGCACCGGCACGCGGCCGGCGAGGCCCGACAGCCGGCGGATGTCCCGGGTGCCGGCCCGGTGGTCGATGATCCCGACCACGAGGAACAGCGCGGCCTTGAAGAGCCCGTGCGCCAGCAGCATCGCCATCCCCGCCTGCGCCGTGTCCGCCGAGCCGTGGCCCACGATCACCACGAGGAAGCCGAGCTGGCTGACGGTGCCGTAGGCGAGGATCAGCTTCAGGTCGTACTGCTTCAGGGCCGCCCAGCCGCCGAAGAGCATGGTGCCCAGCCCGAGGACCGCGACGGTCGGCTGCCACAGCGCCGTCTCGGCGAAACCGGGCGCGAAGCGGGCCACCAGGTAGATCCCGGCCTTGACCATCGCGGCGGCGTGCAGGTACGCGGAGACGGGGGTGGGCGCGGCCATCGCGGCCGGCAGCCAGAAGTGCAGCGGGATCAGGGCGGACTTGGTCACGGCCCCCACGAGGAGCAGGAGCACCGCCACGTCCACCACGGTCCCGCGCCCGGCCAGCTCCGGGGCCGCCGCGAGCACCTCGGAGATCCGGTACGTCCCCGCCGCCTGGCCCAGCATCACGATGCCGACCAGCATGGCCAGCCCGCCGGCCGTGGTGAGCACCAGGGCCTGCAGCGCCGCGCGCCGGGCGGACAGGCGGGTCCGGCTGTAGCCGATCAGCAGGAAGGACAGGACGGTGGTGATCTCCCAGAAGACGAACAGCACCAGCATGTCGTCGGCGGTCACCAGGCCGAACATGGCACCCGCGAAGGCCAGCAGCTGGGCGCCGAAGCCGCCGATGCCGCTCGCGTCCGACTTGAAGTAGCGCGCGCAGTAGAACAACACGAGCGAGCCGACACCGAGCACGAGCAGCGACATCGTCCACGCGAGGGCGTCCATCCGCAGGACCAGGTCGAGGTCCAGGGACGGGATCCACTGACCGCCCTCCGTCCACCCGCCCTCGGCCCCGTACACCCGCGGGGCCGAGCCCAGCAGCCACAGGAAGCCGGCGAAGGGCACGGCCGCCAGGAGGTAGAAGGCGCTGCGTCCCATCCGCGCGAACAGCAGGGGCGCGACCGCCGCCACCACCGCGTGGAGCAGGAGCACAGCGGTCATCAGGCGCCTCCGGAGGTCGAGGAAGAGAGCGGCGGTCGGGCGTCGAGGAGCCCGGACGCGGGCACGGAGGACCTGTGCGAGCACGGGGTGGCCGGGACGCACCCGGGGCGTCCAGCCTATCAAAGGGGTGTGTCCGCCCCGTGTCCTCGCACCCCACCGGGCCTGCACGGATCCTGTGCGTTCCCGGACGGTCGCCTGGACGGAACGAGGAGGTCCGCGGCACGGCGTCGGCGAGGGCGCCGCGCCGGCCGCGCCCCACCGGCCTAGCATGACTGCCATGGACGCCACTCCCCCCGGTCCCCCGGTCCCCTCCCCCGCACCGCCCGCGACGCCGTTCGCGCCGCGCCGCTCGCACGTGTGGGCGTGGAGCCTGTGGGACGCCGGCTCCGCCGCCTTCAACGCCGTGATGACCACGTTCGTGTTCACGGTCTACCTCACGAGCGATCCCTTCGGCGGGGAGGACCACGCCTCGGAGGTGCTCGGCTACGGGATCGGTGCCGCCGGCGTCGTCGTGGCCCTGCTGGCCCCGGTGGTGGGGCAGCGCAGCGACGGGGCGGGCCGGCGCAAGCTGTGGCTCGGGATCAACACGATGCTGACGGCGCTGCTCACCGCCCTGTGCTTCCTGGTCCTCCCCCAGCAGCCGTACCTCTACCTCGGGGTGGGCCTGCTGGCGCTGGCCAACGTCTTCGACGAGTTCGCCGTGGTCAACTACAACGCGATGCTGCCGGGGATCGCGGGCCGCGAGCACATCGGCCGGGTGAGCGGCCAGGGCTGGGCGATGGGCTACTTCGGCGGGATCGTGGCCCTCGCGATCGTGCTGTTCGGCTTCATCACCCCCGGCCTGCTCGGCCTGCCGGAGGAGGACGCCCTCAACGTGCGGGCCGTGGCCCTGTTCTCCGGGCTGTGGATCGCCCTGTTCTCGATCCCCGTGCTGGTGGTGGTGCCCGAGATCCGCCCGGCCCGCCGCGGCCCGCGCCCGTCCGTGGCGCACTCCTACCGCCAGCTGTGGGAGACCCTGCGGGGGCTCTACCGGGACACCCCGCAGACGCTGTGGTTCCTGCTCTCCTCGGCCGTGTTCCGGGACGGGCTCAACGCGGTGTTCACCTTCGGCGGCGTCATCGCGGCCGGGACCTTCGGCTTCACCCTGAGCGAGGTCATCGTCTTCGCGATCGTCGGCAACGTGGCCGCCGGAGTGGGGGCGCTGGTGGGCGGCCGGCTCGACGACCGGGTGGGGCCCAAGCGCGTCATCGTGGTGTCCCTCGTCGGCATCCTACTGGCGGGGACCCCGCTGCTCTTCCTGGAGGGCACGGCCTCGTTCTGGGTCTGCGGACTGCTGCTGTGCCTGTTCGTGGGCCCCGCGCAGTCGGCCTCCCGCACGTTCCTCGGCCGGCTCACCCGGACCGGCGAGGAGGGCGCCCTGTTCGGCCTCTACGCCACCACGGGCCGGGCCGTGAGCTTCCTGGCGCCCACCCTGTTCGCGGTGTTCGTCTCCGTGCTCGGCGCCCAGCGCTGGGGGATCCTGGGGATCCTCCTGGTGATCGGCGCCGGCCTGCTCCTGCTGCTGGGCGCGCGCGACCCGACGACCGCGGCGGCGCCGGCCGCCGCCGCGCCGCCCGCGGGGCACGCCGGATAGCGGAGCACGCCGGACAGCGGAGCACGCCGGACAGCGGGGCACGCCGGACAGCGAGCCCTCGGACGCAGGTCCTCAGATCCGGGTGCGGGAGAACCCGAGGTGGCTGCGCGACGCCGTGGGACCGCGCTGCCCCTGGTACCGGTTGGCGTAGGCGCCGTGCCCGTACGGGTGCTCCGCGGGCGAGGAGAGCCGGAAGAAGCACAGCTGCCCCACCTTGGAGCCCGGCCACAGCTTGATGGGCAGCGTGGCCATGTTGGACAGCTCGAGCGTGACGTGGCCCGAGAAGCCCGGGTCGATGAACCCCGCGGTGGAGTGGGTCAGCAGCCCCAGGCGCCCCAGCGAGGACTTCCCCTCGAGGCGGGCGGCGATGTCGTCCGGGAGGGTCACCTTCTCGTAGGTGGAGCCCAGCACGAACTCCCCCGGGTGGAGCACGAAGGCCTCGTCCGGGTCGACCTCCACGAGGCGCGTGAGCCCGGGCTGCTCCACGGACGGGTCGATGTGCGCGTACTTGTGGTTGTCGAAGAGCCGGAACCAGCGGTCCAGCCGCACGTCGATGCTGGCGGGCTGGATCAGGGCGGGCTCGTAGGGTTCGAGGACGACCCGGCCGCCGTCGAGCTCCCGCCGGATGTCGCGGTCAGAGATCAGCACGGTCCCCAAGGTATCGCACGGCCGGCCGCCCGGACCGCGCCGCCCGACCGGACCCGCCGCCGCCGGTGGTGTAGAGTATGTGGTGTCCTCGTCCGGTGCACGCGCCGGACGGACCACGGATGCGCGGCTGTAGCTCAATGGTAGAGCGCACGCTTCCCAAGCCTGATACGCGGGTTCGATTCCCGTCAGCCGCTCTCGCACCGAACGCCCCGAGCCCCTCCGGCCGGGGCGTTCGTCGTCCCCGGGCACCGCGCGGTAGGATGTTCCCGCGCCCCGCTCCCCGGCCCGCCCCGGGGCGGCGAGCACCCGGACGACCACCTGGGTCCTGCGCCATCATCCGCACCCTGCTCACGAGGAGCTCTTCTCCCGTCATGCTGCGCACCATGTTCAAGGCCAAGATCCACCGTGCCGTCGTGACCCAGGCCGACCTGCACTACGTCGGCTCGGTCACCGTCGACCAGGACCTCCTCGACGCCGCCGACATCCTCCCCGGCGAGCTCGTCTCCATCGTGGACGTCACCAACGGCGCCCGGCTGGAGACCTACACGATCGCCGGCGAGCGCGGCTCGGGCGTCGTCGGGATCAACGGCGCCGCCGCCCACCTCGTGCACCCCGGGGACCTCGTCATCCTCATCAGCTACGCGCAGATGGACGACGCCGAGGCCCGCGCCCACGTGCCGTCGGTGGTCCACGTGGACGCGGACAACCGGATCGTCGACCTCGGCGCGGATCCCGCCGAGGCCCTGCTCGACGGCGTCGCCCGTCCCCCGCACTCCCGGCCCCTCGCCGACGCCCGCGCCGACCTGCCCCTCGCCGACGCCCGCGCCGACCTGCCCCTCGCCGACGCCCGCGCCGACCTGCCCGCCGCGTGAGCCGTCCCGGCCCCACCGCGGACGGGCCCACGGGGGAATAGCCCCGGCCATGGGATAGAACTGTAGGGGCCCGCGGACGCGGACCCGCAGCAGTTCGAGGGAGGGTCCCGTGGCCGGAGTGTTCTCGGGGTTCTTCATCGTCTGGGCGGTCATCCTGACCGGCTACGCCGTGGGCCGGCGCGGCGTGCTGGGGCCCCACGGGCAGCTGGTGCTGAGCAAGTTCGCGTTCTACGTGGCCAGCCCGCCGCTGCTGTTCCTGACCATCTCCGAGGCCGACATCGCCCGGATCCTCTCCGCCCCGCTGCTGGTGGCCGCGGTCTCGGCGGTGGCCACCACCCTCGTCTACGCCGCGATCGCCCGCTGGGTGCTGCGCCGCGACGCCGCGACCACCGTGATGGGCGCCCAGGCCGCCTCCCAGGTGAACTCCGCCAACCTCGGCATCCCCATCGCGGTCTTCGTGCTCGGGGACGCGACCATGGTGGTGCCCGTCATCCTGTTCCAGCTGGCGCTGAACACCCCCGTCTACCTGACGATCATGGACACCCTCACGGACGGGCGCCGGCCGAGCCCGGGCAGCGTCCTGGGCAACGTCGTGACCAACCCGATGATCGTGGGCTCCGGGCTGGGCATCCTCTTCGCCGTGACCGGCTGGCGGCTGCCGGAGGTGGTGCACGAGCCCGTGGAGCTGGTGGCCGGGGCCTCCATCCCGGCGATGCTGATGGCCTTCGGGATCTCCCTGGTGGGCGCCGCGCCGCTGCGGCGCGGCGGCACTCCCCGCCGCGACGTGCTCCTGGCCGGCGTGCTCAAGCTGGTCCTGCACCCGGCGCTGGCGTTCCTGTTCGCCCGCTTCGCCCTGGGCCTGGACGGGCACCTGCTCTACTCCGTGGTGGTGATGGCGGCCCTGCCCACCGCCCAGAACATCTACATCGCGGCCGTGCGCTACGGCCGGGCTGAGCAGCTGTGCCGGGACACGGTGCTGCTCACCACCGTGGTCGCGATGCTCACCATGGCCGGGGTGGCCCTGCTGCTCTCCTGAATTCTCGCGGGGCCGAGCCGTTCCCGGCCGCGCGGGACGCCCCGGACGGGCGGATCCGCCGGGACACGCCGGGACACGCCGGGGCACACTGATGCAAACGGTCAGGTTACTGGTCTGTGAGGTGGACCACTCATAGACTGAAGGCTCCGCGCAGGGGAAGTCGACCGGCAGCACCCGCCGCCGACCGTCCCGCCGACCGGGTCCCACAGGATCCCCTCGACGTCCCACGCGGACCGCCACATCGCCGAAGGGGAGGAACAGACCGTTGACCACCACCTCACACCCCCACAGGTCCCCCGGGAGGCGACGGCTCAGCGCTGCCGCCGCCCTGGGCGCCGTGGGCGCCCTCATCATGACGGGATGCGGTGACGCCGACGCCGGCGGCACCCCGACCCTGACCTGGTACATCAATCCGGACGCCGGAGGGCAGGCGGAACTGGCCAAGAAGTGTTCCGAGGAGTCGGGCGGCCGGTACAACATCGAGACCTCGCTGCTCCCGCGCGACGCCGCGTCCCAGCGCGAGCAGCTCGCCCGGCGCCTGGCGGCCGGGGACACCTCGATGGACATCATGAGCCTGGACCCGCCCTTCATCCCCGAGCTGGCCGAGCCGGGCTTCCTGGCCCCGGTGCCGGGGGACGTCGAGGAGGCCACCACTCAGGACGTCCTGGCGGGTCCGCTCGAGGGTGCGATGTGGAAGGACGAGCTGGTCTCGGTGCCGTTCTGGGCCAACACACAGCTGCTCTGGTACCGGGAGTCCGTGGCGGAGGCCGCCGGCCTGAACATGGACGAGCCGGTGACGTGGAAGCAGATCATGGACGCCGCCCGGGAGCAGGACAAGTACCTGGGGGTGCAGGGCACGTCGGCCGAGTCGATGACGGTGTGGGTCAACGGTCTGATCAAGTCCGCCGGTGGCGACATCATCGAGAACCCCGAGGCCCCGGCCGACGAGATCGTGGTCGGCATGGACTCCGAGGCCGGCCGCCAGGCGGCGGAGATCGTCGGCACCATCGGCCGGGACGGGCTCGGCGGGCCCGGCCTGCCCACCTCGGACGAGAACTCCACGATGGCCCAGTTCCAGTCCGACGACGGGTCCTTCATGGTCAACTGGCCCTTCATCTACGCCGCCACCGCCGCGGCCGTGGAGGGCGGGACGGTGGAGCAGTCCATGTTCGAGGACATCGGTTGGGCCCTGTGGCCGCGGGTGAACCCGGACGAGCCCTCCGCTCCCCCGCTGGGCGGGATCAACCTGGGCGTGGGCTCCACCTCGGAGCACCAGGAGCTGGCGTGGGAGGCGGTGGAGTGCGTCGTCCAGCCCGAGAACCAGGCGTACTACTTCGTGAGCAACGGCAACCCGGCGGCGTCCGAGGCCGCCTACGAGGACCCGGAGGTCCGGGAGGCCTTCCCGATGTACGAGACCATCCGGGAGTCCCTGGACCAGGCGGCGCCGCGTCCGCAGACCCCCTACTACAACGAGGTCTCCACCGCCATCCAGCAGGAGTGGACGCCGCCGTCGTCCGTGAACGAGAACACGCCCCGTGAAACCGCCGAGTTCATCGAGGCCGTCCTGAAGGGAGACCAGCTGCTATGAGCACCGTCGTCAACCCCAACGCTCCCGGCACCGGTCCCCGGGAGGCCGCACCCGCGCCCGTGACAGGACGCCGCAGCGCCAAGCCGCTCATGTCGGACCGCGCCCGGTCGGAACGCAAGCTCGGCTGGATGCTCGCGGGGCCGGCGTTCATCGTGATGCTCCTGGTCACCATGTACCCGATCCTGCAGGCGCTGTGGGACTCGTTCTTCTCCTTCCGGCTCACCGACCCGGGGAACAAGGAGTTCGTCCTCCTCGGCAACTACGCCACGGTCCTCTCCGACATCGTGTTCTGGCGGGACCTGGGCGTGACCGTGCTCATCACGGTCGTCACGGTCGTCGTCGAGCTCGTCCTCGGCTTCGCGCTGGCCCTCGTGATGAACAACGCGATCCGCAACACCCGCGGGCTGCTGCGCACCGCGATCCTGGTGCCCTACGGCATCATCACCGTGGTCTCGGCCTTCGCCTGGTTCTACGCGTTCGACATCACGACCGGCTACATCAACAACTGGTTCTCCTGGGTGCCGGGCATCGGCCCGGACTTCAACTGGTTCGCCAACACCTGGTCGGCCCTGTTCGTGATCATGGCCTCCGAGATCTGGAAGACCACGCCGTTCATCTCGCTGCTGCTGCTCTCGGGCCTGGCGCAGGTGCCGAGCGAGTACACCGAGGCCGCCCGGGTGGACGGCGCCAGCTGGTGGCAGCGGATGTCCCGGGTGATCCTGCCCAACATGAAGGCCGCGATCATGGTGGCGGTCGTGTTCCGCGCCCTGGACGCGTTCCGCATCTTCGACAACATCTTCATCATGACCCAGGGCCAGTACGGCACGGAGACGCTGTCCCTGCTGGCCTACCGCACGTCCATCGGCCGTCTGGAGATCGGGCTCGGCTCCGCGATCTCCGTGATCCTGTTCGTCTGCGTGCTGCTGATCGCCTTCATCGCCATCAAGGTGTTCAAGGTCGACCTCGCCGGCGCCGGGAAGGGAAGGTAACCGCCCATGTCCACCAAGCACAAGGTCGGCTGGGCCGTCGTCTCGGTCCTGGTCCTGATCTACGCCCTGTTCCCCGTCCTCTCGATCCTCATGACGTCCTTCAAGACGCCCGCGGACCTGACGTCCGGGAAGTTCCTGCCCACGCAGTGGGTCGGGGAGAACTACGCCGCGATCTTCGTGGGCTCGGCCCGTGATCTGTTCGTGCCCTCGCTGATCAACTCGATCGGCATCTGCCTGATCGCCACGGCCATCGCCGTGGTGCTCGCCACGCTGTGCGCCTACGCGATCGCCCGCCTGGACTTCCCGGGCAAGAAGATGATCCTCACGGTCGCGCTGGCGGTGTCCATGTTCCCGGTCGTCTCGATCGTGACCCCGCTGTTCAACCTGTGGCGCCAGATCGGGCTCTACGACACCTGGCCCGGCCTGATCATCCCCTACCTCTCGCTGACCCTGCCGATCTCGATCTGGACGCTGACGGCGTTCTTCCAGCAGATCCCCTGGGACCTCGAGCGGGCGGCCCAGGTGGACGGCGCCACCACGTGGCAGGCGTTCCGCAAGGTCATCGTGCCGCTGGCCCTGCCGGGCGTGTTCACCACCGCGATCATCGCGTTCTTCATCGCGTGGAACGACTTCGTCTACGGCATCGGCCTCACCTCCACGGAGGCGGCCCGGCCCGTCCCGGCCGCGCTGGCGTTCTTCACCGGCGCCTCGCAGTTCGAGGACCCGGCGGGCGCGATCTCCGCGGCGGCCATCGTCGTCACCATCCCGGTGGTGCTGCTGGTGCTGCTGTTCCAGCGCCAGATCGTCTCCGGCCTGACCCAGGGCGCGGTCAAGGGCTGAGCCCGCCCCGCCACCTCGCATCTTCCCGAACCGACCGAAGGACTGAGTCCCAGATGGCATCCATCACCCTCAACCATCTCGTCAAGAAGTACGGCGACGGCTTCCCGGCCGTCAACGACGTCTCCATCGACATCGCCGACGGCGAGTTCCTCATCCTCGTGGGGCCCTCCGGCTGCGGCAAGTCCACGCTGCTCCGGATGATCGTGGGCCTCGAGGACATCACCTCCGGGGACCTGCTGATCAACGGCGAGCGCGTCAACGAGAAGGAGCCGCGCGAGCGCAACCTCTCCATGGTGTTCCAGAACTACGCGCTCTACCCCCACCTGACCGTGTACGAGAACATCGCGTTCCCGCTGCGGCTGTCCAAGGGCAAGTTCTCCGACGAGGAGATCGACCGGAAGGTGCGCCACGCCTCGTCGACCCTGGACCTCGACGAGCACCTCGAGCGCAAGCCGGCCAACCTCTCGGGCGGTCAGCGCCAGCGCGTGGCGATGGGCCGGGCGATCGTGCGGGACGCCGACGCGTTCCTGTTCGACGAGCCCCTGTCCAACCTGGACGCGAAGCTGCGCGGCCAGATGCGCACCGAGATCGCCCAGCTGCAGCGGCGGATGGGCATCACCTCGGTCTACGTCACCCACGACCAGACCGAGGCCATGACCCTCGGCGACCGCGTGGCCGTGCTCAAGAAGGGCATCCTGCAGCAGATCGCCTCGCCCCGGGAGCTCTACGAGCAGCCGGCCAACCTGTTCGTGGCGGGGTTCATCGGCTCGCCGTCGATGAACTTCCTCCCGGCGCACGTGCGGGGCGACGTGTTCGACACCCCGCTGGGCGAGTTCCCCGTGCCGGACCAGGCCAAGGGAAAGCTGCCCACGGACGGGTCGATCGTGCTCCTGGGCCTGCGCCCGGAGCACTTCGAGGACGCCAAGTTCGTGGACGAGGCGAAGGTCTCCCGCGGCACGACCTTCGACGCCCAGTTCACCCACACGGAGTGGATGGGCAACGAGCAGTACGGCTACATCAACTACGAGCAGGACCCCGAGGTCAAGGCGAAGCTCGACGAGCTGGCGCAGGACCTGGACGGGGACGAGATGCACCCGCAGATCGTCGTGGAGCTGGACGCCACCTCCCGCATCCGGGGCGGGGCGCAGGGCCGGATCTGGATCGACACCCGACGGATGCACGTCTTCGACCCCGAGACCGGGGAGAACCTGACCCGGGACGCCGAGGCCGGGGCCGAGCTGACCCGCGAGGCCGTGGAGGAGCGCAAGGCCGAGATCGAGCGGGCCCGCCAGGAGCTGGCCACGGCCGGCTGAGCACGGACCGCCCTGCACGCAGGAGGAGCCCGCCGCCCGTCGTCCGGGGCGGCGGGCTCCCGCGCGTGCGGACCGCGGCCCCGCAGCCGGATCTGGGGGCCGGGCACGGGGGCACAGCAGCTGTTCAGGACCCAGCCGGTGCCCGGTGGTCGGCCCGCGTTCCGGGGCCGAGGAGCAGCCGCGGCCAGGCCGTTCGCTGATGCCCCGGGCCGTGCCGGCCCCGCGGCCGGCCCGTGCCCGGGGCTCAGCCGGTGCCCGGCAGGCCGATCGAGAACCAGCCCACCAGGGCCAGGCCGGCGAGCAGCCCCGCGGCGGAGGCGGCGGAGCGCAGCCGCGGGTGGCGGAGCCCCCACGGCACGAGCCGGGGCCAGCGGGCGGCGGCCTCCCGCGCCGTCGCGCGCTCGAGGTGGGTGCGGGGCGCGCCCAGCGACGCCGCGACGTCCTCGAGCGCGCGGGCGTCCCACACCGCGCCGTCGAGGCCGAGGACCCGGCGGCCCGAGCGGCCCGCGGCCCACAGGTGGGGGCGGGCGGCCGGGCGCGCGGCACCGGGCGCCCGGTGCAGGGCCCCGACCGTGACGACGTGCTCGACGTCGGACAGCGGCGTCGCGGCGAAGCCCACGGTGCGGGAGCGCAGGACGTGGCTGTCCGTGCGGACGACCAGCACGGGGCGCAGCCGGAGCCAGCACGCGGTGCCGGCCAGGAGCACGAGCGCGAGCACCACCACCGCGACGCCGGGGGCCGGCCGCCGTGCCCAGAGGAACAGCACGAGCACCGCGCCCAGCAGCAGCGGGCCGAGGCAGGAGAGCAGGCGCCGCCCGTAGGAGCCCAGCCGTGGGCGCAGCACGGCGCGGACGGGGCCGTACTTCTCGGGGACCTGCCGGACGGAGTCGGCCATGGGGAGTCAGCTCCAGAGGGGAACAGGGCCGGGCTGGGACCCGGGACGGGGAATGGATCGGAGAAGGGGTGCGGCACGTAGCGTACCCGCCCGGGGCGGGCCGCGCCTTCCGGAGGCCCCGGACGGCCCGGTGCACGCGCGGGCCGGAGGCCGATCGGTTAGCGTGATCGGATGGAGTCCAACGCCCGCGTGCTCAAGGCCCTCGGGGCCTGGCTGTTCCTCGTGCTGCTCGGGGTGGCGGCCGCCGCCGTCACCATCGCCCTGGTCAACAAGTACATGTACGGCCCGGAGACGGACGTGCGGGCGTACTTCGAGGACCTGCGGGACGGGGACGGCGGCGAGGCCCTGGGCCTGCTCAACGCCCGTGTCCCGGAGGCCAACGCGGCGATGCTCGACGGCGACCCGCTGGAGACCTCGGCCGAGGAGCTCGAGGACGTCGAGGTCTCCACCGTCTCGGACGACGGCGAGCGGGCCGTGGTGCGCGCGGACTACACCCTCGGCGGAGAGCAGCACAGCTCCGAGTTCTCCCTGCACCCCGTGGACACGCAGTGGGGCTTCTTCACCGTGTGGGCCTTCGACGAGACGCCGCTGCCCACGGTGACGGTCAGCCTGCCGGGGGCGACCTCGGTGGACGTGAACGGCATGTCCGTGGCCCTGCCGGATTCCTCCGGGGAGTTCGCCGCGTTCTTCCCGGGCGTCTACACGGCCTCCTACACGTCCGAGCTCGTGGCCGCGGAGCCGGAGAGCGTCGTGCTGACCGACCCGGGCCAGCAGGAGGAGATCGCACTGGAGGCCCGGCCGACCGAGGCGCTCGAGCAGGAGGTGGACCGGCAGCTGAAGGAGCACCTCGACCGCTGCGCCGGGCAGAGCGCCCTCTTCCCGTCCGGCTGCCCGTTCTCCTTCGAGTTCGACGGCCGGGTCGCCGGGGACGTCGAGTGGACGATCGAGTCCTATCCGGACCCGGAGATCGTCGTGGGCTCGAAGGGCGGCGGGGGCTGGGCCCTGGAGCCAGCGCGGGGCACCGCGCGGATCGCCTTCGACTCCCTCGACCTGTTCACCGGGGACGTCGAACGGCTCGAGCGGACCGTGCCCTTCGAGGTCGCCGCCGACCTCGCCATCGACGACTCGACGGTGCGGGTCACCCCGCGCGGCTGAGCGCGGCGCGCGGAGGTGCCGTGCGGGCGGAGGTGCCGCGCGGGCGGCTCCTGGCCGGCCGCCCCTGCGCGACCGGCCCCGACAGGCCGTCCCCGCTCCGACAAGGCCGTCCCCGCTCCGCCGGCCCTGCGCGACCGGCCCCGACAGCCCGTCCCCCACTCCGTCGGCCCTGCGCCATCGATCCGGCCTCGGCCGGCACTGCTCCACCGGTCCTGCGCGGCCGGTCCCCGCTCCGCCGACGCCGCAGCACTGACACCGCTCAGTTGACCCCGCGCAGGTCCAGGACCAGCTCGGTCTCCCCCGCGGCGTCCAGCACGAAGGGGATGCCCCAGTCCTGCTGGTAGAGGTGGCACGCCGCGTGGTCCGGGATCTCCCCGCCCGGCTCGCCGTCGCACGCCGCGGCGCGCGCGGTGATGTGCAGGACGCCCTCGGTGACGCCCTCCGCCAGCACGAGCTGCCGGCGCAGGCCCTGCGCCGTGCCCGCGCCCTCGACGAGCGCGTCCTCGGGCGAGGACGAGATCTTGAGCTGGGTGGGATCGCCCCACCGGTCGTCGAGCTTCTGCCCGGACGGCGCCGCGAAGCGCACCTCGATCCCGAGCGCGCCCGGGGCGAGCTTCGTGCGCGCGCGCTGGGTCCGCGACGCTCCCTCGTCGATGCGCTGGGCGGCCGCCGGGATCGGCACGCGCACCAGGCGGTGGGCGTTGGCCTCGACGACGACGAGCAGCGGCTCCTTCCCCGAGACGTCCAGCAGCACGTCGGAGGGCTCGGCCAGGCCGCGGGCCAGGGTGGCCACCTGACCGGTCCGGGGGTCGTAGTGGCGCACGGCGCCGTTGTAGGTGTCCGCCACGGCCACCGACCCGTCGGGCAGCTGGGCCACGCCGAGGCAGTGCTGCAGGCGCGCCTGGCCGGCGTCGCCGTCGCGGAAGCCGAAGTCGAACAGCCCCTCACCCACGGCGGTCTCGACGGTGACGGCCCCGTCGTCGTCGAACCGGAGGACGCGCAGGGCCGATGTCTCCGAGTCCGCGACCCACACGTTGCCCGCGGAGTCCTCCGCGAGCCCCGAGGACTGCGCGAACCACGCCTCGGCGGAGGACCCGTCCTTGAGCCCCTCGTCCCCGGTGCCGGCGAGCACGGCGAGCCGCCCGGTCCGCGGGTCGAACGAGAACAGCTGGTGGGTCCCGGCCATCGCCACCACGAGCAGGTCGGCCCGGGCGGACCACACGACGTCCCACGGGGAGGAGAGCGCCACGTCCAGCGGATCGGCGCCGGGGTCGATGTGGTTCGGCTCCGCCCCGCGGGCGCGCTCCTCGTCGAGCAGCCGCTGCACCCCGTTGCCGGCCACCGTGCGCACCTGCCCGGTCGCGAGCTCCACACCGCGGAGCCGGTGGTTGACCGAGTCGGCCACGACCACGTCGTAGCCGGCCGCCGCGCGCACCTCCTCGGGCAGCAGCGTGAGCCCCTGGGGCTCGGTGAAGCGCGCGGTCCCCGGGTCCCCGTCCGCGTGGCCCTTCCCTGCGCCGATCACCCGCCGGACGGTCTCGAGGTCGTTGTCGAGCTGGACGAGACGGTGGTGGCCCGTGTCGGAGACGAGGAACGAGCCGTCCGGCAGCGGCAGCACCTTGCCCGGGAACCGGAGGTCGCCCTCGGGCGCGGGCCGCGGCACGTACGGCCCGTCGCCGCGGTGCAGGGTGCCCCGGGCCTCGTGCTCGGCCACGAGCTCCTCCACGAGGGAGACCAGCCCCTGGACGTGGCCCTCCCCCGAGAGGTGCGCCACGATGTAGCCCTCCGGGTCCACGACCACGAGCGTGGGCCACGCGCGGGCCGTGTAGGCGTCCCACGTGGTCAGCTCGGGGTCGTCGAGCACGGGGTGGTGGACCTCGTAGCGGTCCACCGCGGCCGCGAGCGCGTCCGGGTCCGCCTCGTGCTCGAACTTCGGGGAGTGCACGCCCACCGTGACGAGGACGTCGGAGAAGCGCTCCTCGAGGGGGCGCAGCTCGTCGAGCACGTGCAGGCAGTTGATGCAGCAGAAGGACCAGAAGTCCAGGACCACGACCTTGCCGCGCAGCGCGGCCAGGTCGAGGTCCTTTCCCCCGGTGTTGAGCCAGGCACGGCCCTGCAGCTCGGAGGCGCGGACGCGGGAGGTGAGGCGCACGGGTGGGGATCCTTTCGGAACGGAACAGGACGGGACGGGGACGGGACGGGGACGGGGCAGGGCCGGGACGGGCGAGGCTGGACGGACGGGGTTCAGCGCCGGGCGTGGTCGTCCCGCTCCGCGAGCCCGGCCATCATCTCGTTGTAGGCCTTGAGCTCGGCGTCGTCCGTGCGGTCGGCCCTGCGGTCCGCACGGCGGTTCTCCTTCGTGCCCTCGATCGCCCACATGATCGCGACGACGACGGCGACGACGACGGTGGGGAACTCGCCGATCCCCCACATGAGGGCCCCGCCGAGCTGCTGGTCCTCGATCGCGGTGCGCCCCCAGTCCCGGCCGGTGTTGCCGAACCAGGAGGCCTGCAGCAGCGTGTCGGAGCCCATCAGGGCCACCCCCACGAAGGCGTGGTAGACCATCGTGGCCAGCAGCAGGACCAGCCGCATCATGTGGCCGGGGCGGTGCGGGATGGGGTCCGTGCCGATCAGCACGAGCATGAACAGGTACCCGGTGATCAGGAAGTGCACCACCATGAACACGTGCCCCACGTGGTAGTGCAGCGTGAAGTGGAACAGCGGGGTGAAGTAGAAGACCACGATGGAGCCGGCGAAGTTCACGGCGGCGAAGATCGGGTGGGTCACGACCTTGCCGAACCCGGAGTGCACGAGCCGCAGGATCCACTCGCGGGGCCCGCGGGTGCCGTCCGGGCGGGACTCCAGGGCCTTGAGCAGCAGGGTGACCGGCGAGCCCAGGACCAGGAAGATCGGCACCACCATGGTCAGGGTCATGTGCTCGACCATGTGCGCGGAGAACAGGACCCGGCCGTAGACGGCGAAGCCGCCCGAGGTGATGTAGAACAGCACCCCGAGCCCGGTGAGCCACGAGAGGGTGCGCAGCACGGACCACGAGTCCCGGCGCCGGCGCACGCGCACGAACGCCCACAGGTAGACGGCCGCGAGGAACACGCAGACCGCGAGCCACAGCCAGTCGATGCGCCACGTGGTGAACCAGGACGCCGCGGTGGGCTCGGGCGGCAGCTCGTACCAGGTGAGGATCAGCGCCGGGGAGGCGTCCGGGGCCAGTTCCTCGGGCACCGGCGGGGCCGTCCGGGACAGGGCCACCGCGACGCCCATGACGGCGCCCATCACCAGCAGCTCCCCCAGCACCAGCTGCCACACCGCGCGGCGGGCCGTGAGCCGGCCGGCCTCGAGCGCGGGGACCAGCCAGCGGCGGTGGGCGAGGCCGGCGAGGCCCAGCCCCAGCGTCAGGACGGCCTTGACGAGCACGAGCCCTCCGTAGCCGCTGAAGAGCTGGTCCCAGGAGCCGATGCGCACCGCGGCGTTGACCGTGCCGGAGAGCAGCACGAGGAGGAAGGCGCCGAGGGCCACCGCGGAGAACCGGCGCAGCACCACCGCGGCGATCGGCACGCGGTTCCGCGCCCCGGCCGGCGCGCGGCCCCGGGCGGCGCCCTCGGGCAGCGTCCCGGTGCCGGCGTCCGGGGCGCTCAGCTGCGGGGAGAGCCAGGCGAGCACCACGAGGCCTCCCGTCCACAGCCCCGCGCCCAGCAGGTGCAGGCCCAGGGAGTTGACGGCGCCCATGTGGTCGTTGCCGCCGGCGGAGTGCCCGTTGAGGGCCATCGCCACGAGGGCGGCGCAGGACAGGGCGAGAGTCAGCAGCAGCCCGAGCAGCGCCCGGACCCCGAAGACCAGGGTGGTCACGACGGCGGCGACCACGACGATCGCCGCCTGCGCCTGCCCCGTGGGGATGTCCGTGGCGTAGTGCAGCAGCTGCTGGGTGTAGGTCCCGTCCCCGCCCACGGGCACGCCCGCGACGTCGGAGTAGGACAGGACGAGCACGGCCACCGCGGCCACGGTCCAGACCACGGCCGCGGCCTCGGCGAGGCGCACGGTGGCGCCGAAGAGCGGGTGCTCCGGTGCCGGTGCCCGGTCCCGGCCGCCCCGGCGGCGCCCGTCCCGGGTGGGGGGCACGATCCCCACCGCGAACAGCAGGGCGCCCATGACCACCACGAGCGCGCTGTTGTGCACGAGCTCGGCGGCGGGCAGCCCCCAGCGGACCAGCGCCCCGGGGTCGGCCGCGAGCCGGGCCGCGCCGGACCCGGTCCACAGCATCGCCAGGACGAGCGCCGTGAGGGCCACGACGGGCACGACCGCGAGCCACCAGGGGTCGATCCCCCGGCCGCCCGCCCGGGCGGCGGTGCCGTGGTCGGCGCGCTCGGCCGTCCTCGAACTCATGGTCAGTCTCCTTCATCCGCCCCACGACGACGGAGCGGCACCTCTCCATTGTCCCCCTCCGCGCGCGCCGGCCCGTGCGCGTGTGCCGGAGCCCACACGGACGGGCCTCAGTCCTCGAACAGCACGTCCCCCACGAACCCGCCCTCGGCGCAGCCCGGGGGCACGGCGAAGACCGCCGAGCCGATCGGCGTGGTCCAGGCGTTGAGCATGTCGAGCTCGTCGAGCCGGCGCTGGATCGGGACGAACTGGCGGTCCACGTCCGCGCAGTACGCCGCGAAGACCATGCCCGCGTCGCTGATGCCTCCGGCGCTCGCGCCCCGGGGCCGCGCGCCCGAGGCGTCCGCGACGGGCAGGTCGTAGTTGTAGACCCGCCGGTGGATCCGCTCCAGCGGGTCCTCCGAGCGGGAGCGGCGCACGTGGGCGTAGTCCGCGATGACGGGGAAGCCCAGGGGTCCCCGTGCGGCGAGGTCGGGCTCGTCGTGCTCGGCACCGCCGGTCAGCGGGGCGCCGTCGCGCAGGCGCCGGCCCACGGCGTCCTCCCGGGCCGGGGTGTCCGCCTCGTCCCAGGCGTCCAGGTCCATGGCGATCCGGCGGACGACCAGGGCCGTGCCGTCCTGGATCCACGGCGTGAAGCCGCCGTGGCCGTGGACCACCCGCTCGTACTCCTCGGCGCCGCCCCGGGGGTTGACGGTGCCGTCCACCTGGCCGAAGAGGTTGCGCATGCTCTGCCCGTCGGGGACCGAGCCCGCGGTGTGCCGGAACCCGTGCTGCACCCAGCGCACGGCGGCGAAGGAGCGGGAGGCCTTGAGGAGCACCCGCTGGGCGTGCGAGACGGTGAGCCTGTCGTCGGCGCAGATCTGCAGCAGCAGGTCGCCGCCGCTCCAGCGCTCCTCGAGCCGGTCGATCGAGAACGCCGGCAGGGGCCGCAGCCAGGCCGGCGCGCGGTCCGGGGCGACCAGCCCGAGCAGCCGCGCCCCGAAGCCGAGGGTGACCGTGAGCCGCGCCGGGTTCGCGGCGAGCCACGGCTCCTGGTCGGCGACCGGCGCCCGGCCCCGGGTCAGGGCGGCGGCGTCCTCGGAGAGCACCCGCAGCAGGCGCCGCACCGCGTCCCGGGAGGTGTCCCGGTGCAGGTCCAGCGCCACGAACGCGGCGAAGGCCTGCGGCGCGGTGGCCACCCCGGCCTGCCGGGCGCCGTGGAAGGGCTCCGTGGCCTGCCCGTGCCCTCGCTGCGCCGGCCCGGGCGCCTCCTGCGGCGCCGGGGCGAGGGCCCCGGCGCGGCGGGCCGACTCCAGGCCCAGGGCCGAGGCGGCGCCCACGCCGGCGGCGCCGCCCGCCACGAGCATGCGCCGCCGGTTCATGCCACGGGCCTCACCCACGGCAGCCCGCCGGTTCCGCGCCGGCCGTGGCGCCGGCGGACGGCCCCGTGCCGTCCCCGGACGCGTGGTCCTCGCCGTGGTCATCGCCGTGGCCGTCGTCCTGGCTCTCCCGGTCGCCGGCCGCCGGGTCGTACTCCTCCTGCGCGCCGGCGTAGTCGCGGACGGCCGCCGTGACCGTCTGCTCCGTCCCGTCCTCGAAGCGCAGGACGAGCTCGAGCTCGTCCCCGGCGCGGAGGTCGCACCGCAGGTCCAGGAGCATGAGGTGGTCCGCCCCGGGCTCCAGGGCGTAGGACGCGCCCGCGTCGATGGCGACCGGGTCCTGCATCCGCTGCATGACGGTGCTGCCGGTGTCGGGGTCGAGCACGGTCTCGTGCAGCTCGACCGCCCCGGCGATCCTCTCGGCGGCCGCGCCGGTGAGCACGACCGGGTCGTCGCCCTCGTTGACGAGGGTGCCGAAGACCCCGGTCATGGCTCCGGCGGGGTTCGCCTTCGCCCAGGCCCGCTCCACGGTGAGCGGCCCGGGCGCGGCGGTGTCCCCGGCGTCGTGCGGGGACGGGCCGCCGGAGGCGGACGCCGCCGCGGTGGCGGGGGCGGCCTCCGGGGCCGGGGACGCGCACCCCGTGAGCGCGACGGCGCCGAGGGCGAGGACGGTGGTGGTGCGCAGCAGTGCGGTGGGCACGGTGCCGGGCACGGCGATGGGCATGGAGATGGGCATGGTTGCTCCTGGCAGTGCGGGAAGAGAAGGGTGTGCCGCGGCGGCCGCGGGGCGCAGCGGAGGCCCGGCGGCGGCCGGCGGATCGGACGGTGGGGACCCGGGGCGGTTCCCGGACGGTTCAGCCCCTGCGGCGCCGGCGGGAGACGAGGCTCACCAGGCCGAGCACCCCGAGGGCCACGGCCCCGCCGCCGACGGCGACGACCCACAGCGGGACGTCCCCGGACGTGGCACGGTCCGTGGCGTCCTCGGCGCGCTGGGCGGGGTCCTCCGCCGGGGCGCTCGGGCCCGCCGTGGGCTCGTCGCCCGAGCCGACGTCGTAGCTGAAGGTCCCCTCGATGGGGTGCCCGTCGCTGGAGACGACGCGCCAGACCACGCGGTAGGTCTCGTCCTCCGTCCCCGACCCGGCCAGCGGCTGGACCACCCGGTTGCCCTCCGGCTCGAGCGGGCCGTCCGTCACGGAGCGCCCCTCCGAGTCGGTGACCAGGACCTGGTGGCCGATGTCCATGACCTCCCCGGAGAAGGTGAGCTCGAGCTCCTCCGGCGCGGTGGCGAGCACGGAGCCGGGCTCGGGCGAGACGGCGGTGAGCTCGTCGTGCGCGGAGGCGGGCAGGACGGTCAGTGCGGTGAGAGCGCCCGCGGCGAGCAGGGCCGCGGTGCGTCGGGTGGTGGGCGTGGGCATGGGATCTCCTCGAGGGCCGGGCGGCGGTGGGCCGGGACCGCCGGGCCGGGACGGCCGGGCGGCGCGCGGGGGCCGTCGGACGTCCCGCCGCGGCCCGTGGCCCGGGCGGCGCCCCGCGGCCGGCCGGCTCAGCCGGCGGGCAGCGCGGCGGGTCCCGGGAGGAGGACCGGCAGCAGGGGGCGACGGCGGGCGCGCGGCGGCCCGCGGTGGGAGCGCACCGGGCGCAGCAGCGACTGGTCGGTCAGCACGTGCGGGCGCCCCGCCCGCACGGCGCGCGGCCGGGCGACGACCACGGGAGCCGTCAGGGCCTGCCGCAGGCGGCGCACCCGCAGTCGGAGCGCCTCCAGCAGGACCACGGCCGCGACCTCGCCGTGGCGCATGAGCACGTAGGCGGCCAGTGCGGCCAGCACGTGGGCGACGACCATGACGGCCCCGCCGTGCTCGGCGTGGGACTGGACCTCCAGCACCAGGGCGGGGCCGGCCCCGGGCGAGCCGGCGGCGCCCCCGTGGTGCGCGGAGTGCTGGGCGGCGTGGGCCACCGTGCTGACGCCGCCGGAGGCCGCGAACAGGGTGTGCAGGACGGACTGGCTGAGCAGCACGCCCAGCAGCAGGGAGGACCGGGAGAGCACCCGGCCGGCCAGCGCCATGCACAGCGGCCCGGACAGGGCCAGGGACAGGAGCACGAGCACCGCGGGCGGGGCCTGCCCGCCGGCGGCCGCGTGGGAGAGCACGGCGGCGGAGGTGGCCACGGACGCTCCGGCCCAGCCTCGGGCGAGGCGCCGTGCACGTGGGCTCACGCCTCCACCTCCCGTCTCGTCGCCGGCCGCTCGGGCCGGTGCCCCCATTATGCGCGCGCGCCCCGGCGCCGGACCAATCGCGCGACCGGGAGCGCGACGTGCCCCGCGCAGGACCCCGGACACGCCGAAGGGGCGGCCCCCGTGCGGGGGCCGCCCCTTCGGACGAAGCCGTGGGACGAGGTCCGGATCGGACCCGCGGGTGTCCTTACTTCTTGGACACGGCCGCCTTGAGCTTGGAACCAGCGGTCAGCTTGACGCCGTGGCCGGCCGGGATCTCGATGGTCTCGCCGGTCTGCGGGTTGCGGCCCGTGCGGGCGGCACGGTCGGTGCGCTCGACGGCCAGCCAGCCCGGGATGGTGATCTTCTCACCGGCGGAGACGGACTCCTCGAAGACCTGGAACATCGCGTCCAGGACGCCGTTGACGGCGGCGTTGGTGGTCCCGGCCTTCTCGGCGACCTCTGCGACGAGTTCACTGCGGTTCTTAGCCATGTTCATGTCCTCCTGGACTTGGGGTCGTGGGGAAGCGCGGCACGGGGGACCGATCGCGCTCCTGCGTCAGAAATTACCAGCTGGACTTGGAGATGCCGGGCAGTTCGCCGCGGTGAGCCATGTCGCGGAAACGGACGCGGGAGATGCCGAACTTCTGGAGGGTGCCGCGGGGGCGGCCGTCGATCTGGTCGCGGTTGCGCAGCCGGACCGGGGAGGCGTCGCGGGGCAGCTTCTGCAGGCCCAGGCGGGCCTCCTCGCGGGCCTCGTCGGTGGCGTTCTCGTCGACGAGGGTCTTCTTCAGCTCGGCACGCTTCGCGGCGTAGCGCTCGACGACGACCTTGCGCTGCTCGTTCTTGGCGATCTTGGACTTCTTGGCCATGGATTCAGCGCTCCTCGCGGAAATCGACGTGCTTGCGGACGACCGGGTCGTACTTCTTGAGCACCATGCGGTCCGGGTCGTTGCGGCGGTTCTTGCGGGTCACGTAGGTGAAACCGGTGCCGGCGGTGGACTTCAGCTTGATGATGGGACGAACGTCCTTGTCCTTGGCCATGCTAGATCTTCTCCCCACGTGCGATCATGTCGGTCACGACGGCGTCGATGCCGCGGGCGTCGATGACCTTGATGCCCTTGGCGCTGACGTTGAGCGTCACGCTGCGGCGCAGCGAAGGCACCCAGTAGCGCTTCTTCTGGATGTTCGGGTCGAACCGGCGCTTGGTACGGCGGTGCGAGTGCGAAATGCTGTGCCCAAAGCCCGGCTGAGCTCCGGTCACCTGGCAGTGCGCTGCCATAGTGTTCTCCTCCAATGTTGACGAAATGACGGCACGCAGTGGGTGCCGCAGATGATCACTCAGCTGCGGCAACGGGCGTCCCGCCACCTTCAGAATTGCCACCGTTCGCCAACCGGGCCCTCTCGTAAGGCCCGCGGCCGGAACCGGCGAAGGCCTCGCCACGATGAAGACGGTGAAGATCAAGGTGCCGGAAGGTGGACTCCACCACACGACAGCCTTGAAGTCTAGGCCCGGACGGACTTCCCCGCAACCTGACGTCAGGTGTGACCAGCTTCGGGTCAGTCTACCGGCTCGCCCGACCCCCGCAAACCGGGGGACGGCCCGTTCAGCCGCGCCGGACGGGGGCCGACGCCCCGTCGCGGGGCGCGGGACCGGCGGGGAGCACCGGACGCGGGTGCAGCGTGGTGTACCCGGGGTGGCGTGCGGCGACCGTGTCCCCGGAGGAGGTGCCGCGGACCCGCCGCGCGAGCCAGGGCAGGAGGTACTCGCGGGCCCAGTGCAGGTCCTCCTTCAGCACGCCCGGGCTCGCGGTGACGGGCAGCCGCTCCGTGGGCGGCAGCTCCAGGGCGTGCTCCACGCCCAGCAGCTCGAGCATCCCGGCGGCCACGCGGGTGTGCCCCGCGGTCGACATGTGCAGCCGGTCCACCGCCCAGTAGCGCCAGTCCTGCAGGACGCGCATCCGCCAGTAGTCGAGGACCAGGCACCCGTGCCGGTCCGCGATCTCCCGGACGTGCTCGTTGTAGAGCGCCTGCCGGGGGCGGGTCCAGGACGTGGGGGCGTCCCGGCCGGGGTCGAAGGCCGTGAACAGCACCACCTGGGCGCCGGAGGCCCGCAGCCGGGCGACCGCAGGCTCGTAGACCTCCATGAGGGCGTCCACGTCCGCCCGCGGGCGCAGCAGGTCGTTGCCCCCGGCGTAGAGGCTCACCAGGGTCGGCTCCAGGGCCAGGCACGGCTCCAGCTGCTCGGCCACGATCCCGCGGAGCAGCCGTCCCCGCACCGCGAGGTTCGCGTAGCGGGTGTCCGGGTGGGCGGCGGTCAGCTGCTCGGCCACGAGGTCGGCCCAGCCGCGCACCCCGTTGGGGCGCGCGGGGTCGGGGTCGCCCACGCCCTCGGTCATGGAGTCGCCGAGGGCCACGTAGCGGACGGGCGGGGCGAGCGGCACGGCGGCCGGGCGGGGCGTCGTCGGATCCGTCATGCGGGGTGCTCTCCGTTCGGGGACGTGGGCAGGGTGCGCGGCCCGGTCAGGGCGCCGTGCGGTCGGTGTGCTGCGGCTGCTCGGGCTCCCCGACCGGCCGGAAGCGGGACCGGTTGCCGAGCGCCTCGTTGACCGCGCGCACCAGGGAGTTCGCCCGGGCGTTGTCCGGCAGCTGCTCGATCAGCACCGGGTTGCCCGCGTGGTCGGCCAGGGGGACGCGCCAGTTGGGGTACTCGTCGTTCGTGCCCGGCTGGTTCTGCATCCGGCGCTCGCCGACGGCGTCCACGAGGGAGACGTTGAACAGCAGGGCCGGGGACTGGGCGAGATAGCGGTGCAGCGCCTCGACCCGGCCCTGCTCGTCCGTGGCGTCCCCGTCGGGGAGCAGCCCGTCCGCGGCGACGGCCGCGAAGAACGTGTCCAGCTGACGGCGGGCCTCCGCCCGCTCCTCCTCGACGGGCCGCGCCAGGAGGCCGAGCTCCTGGCGCACGTCCACCTGCACGCCCTGCAGGAAGCCCGCGGTGGGCGGGAAGTCGTGCGTGCTGACCGAGGCCATGCTCAGCTCCCGGTACCGCGCCGGCGGGAGCGGCTCGTCGCCGTCCACCTCGAACCACAGGATCGACGTCCCCAGCACGCCGCGCTCCGCGAGGTACTCGCGCACCCACGGCTCGAGGGTGCCGAGGTCCTCGCCGACCACCACGGCCCCGGCGAGCTCGGCCTCGAGAGCGAGGATGCCGACCATCGCCTCGTGGTCGTAGTAGACGTAGGCGCCCTCCGAGGCCTCCTGGCCGTCCGGGATCCACCACAGCCGGAACAGGCCCAGGACGTGGTCCACCCGGATGCCGCCGGCGTGCCGGAAGATCGTGCGCAGCATGTCCCGCCAGGGCAGGTAGCCGGCCTCGGCCAGGCGTTCGGGGTGCCACGGGGGCTGGGACCAGTTCTGGCCCTTCTGGTTGTACATGTCCGCGGGCGCACCCACGCTGACGCCGGAGGCCAGCACGTCCTGCAGCGTCCACGCGTCGGCGCCCTGCTTGTGCACGCCCACGGCGAGGTCGTGGATCACGCCGATGTCCATCCCGGCCAGGTGCGCCGCGCGCTGGGCGGCCTCGAGCTGCTCGTCCAGCAGCCACTGCATCCACACGTGGAAGTCGATCCTGCGGGACAGCCGGGTCCGCGCCTCGACCGCGTACGGGGCGTCCGGGCCCGCGGCGACGTCGTCCCACTCGGGGGCGTCCTCGCCGAGCTCCTCGCGCAGCGCGCACCAGAGCCCGAAGTCCTGCAGGCCCTGCCCGCCCTCGGCCACGAACCGGCGCAGCTGCTGCTGGCGGTGCGGGGAGCGGCGGACGGTGAACAGCAGCTCGAGGCTCTTCAGCTTGGCCGCGTACGCCTTGTCCCGGTCGATGGTGCTGGTGTCGAGGTTCTCCTTGCGTTGGATCGCGGCCAGCGTGTTGACCACCTCGAGGTCGGCCGGGCGCAGGTAGGCGTACTCGGGGACCTCCGCGATGCGCAGGTAGAGGGGGTTGAAGAAGCGGCGGCTGGTCGGCAGGTACGGCGAGGGCTCCACCGGCGGGGCGGGCTCGGCGGCGTGCAGCGGGTTGACCAGCAGGTAGTCCGCCCCCTGCTCCCCCGAGATCGCGGCGAGGCTCGCGAGGTCCGAGACGTCGCCCACGCCCCACGACCGCCCGGAGGTCACCGAGTAGATCTGCGCCATGTAGCCCCAGCGGTGCCGCCCGTGCAGCCGGTCGGTGCTGGCCAGGTGCCGCGGGGTCACGGCCAGCGGCGTCGTGACCGGGCGCCCGTCGTCGACCTCGGGGCACTCGGCGAGGACCTCGTACCAGCCCACGGCGAGGCTCTCGGGCACCTCGAAGGTGGCCTGCCCGGTGAGGACGCCGTCCACGTCCCGCGGGGAGCGCCAGTTGTCGACCTGCGGGGCCGTGGTCCGTGCGCCGTCCTCCGCCACGAGGCTCACGCGCACCGTGGCGCCGTGCGGGACGTGCGCCGTGAAGCGGGTGCGCTCCCCCGCGACGGCGACGACCACGGGCGGCAGCACCCGCCGCCAGGGCGCCAGCTCCCGCTGGGCGAGGCACGCCTCGATCGCGGCGTCGTCGCCGGCGTCGGCGCCCAGCGCGTCGAGCACGGCGCGCAGCGTCGGCTCCGGGACCTCCCGCTCCTGTCCGTCGAACCCGGAGTAGGTCGTGGAGACCCGGTAGGCCTCGGCGAGCCGGCGCAGCGCGCCGTCGGTGGTGGTGGTGTCGGCCATGGCCCCCACTCTATCCATCCGCGCGGCCCGAGCCGCAGGGTGCTGACGGTCCGTGCGGCTACGCCAGGGTGCGGGCGACGTCGATCACGAAGCGGTACCGCACGTCCGAGGCGACCACCCGGTCGTAGGCGGCGTCGACGTCCTCGGCGCCGATCAGCTCGATCTCGGACTCCACGCCGTGCTCCGCGCAGAAGTCGAGCATCTCCTGGGTCTGCGGGATCCCGCCGACCATCGAGCCCGTGAGCACGCGCTGGCGTGCGGCGAGAGCCATGGCCCGCACGCTGTACGGCTCGGTGGGCAGCCCCACGGAGCACAGCACGCCGTCGACCCGCAGCAGGGAGAGGTACTTCTCGATGGGCAGGTCCGCGGAGACCGTGTTGAGGATCAGGTCGAAGCGGCCCTTGTTGCGCTCGAAGGTCTCGGGGTCCTTCGTGGCCCAGTAGTCGGTCGCGCCGAACGCCAGGCCGTCCTCCTGCTTCGACAGGCTCTGGCTCAGCACGGTGACCTCGGCGCCCATGGCGGCGGCGATCTTCACGGCGACGTGGCCCAGCCCGCCCATGCCCAGGACGGCGACCCGCCGCCCGGGCCCGGCGCCCCAGCGCTTGAACGGGGCGTAGGTGGTGATCCCGGCGCACAGCAGCGGGGCGGCCCGGGCGGGATCGAGGGCCTCGGGGACGCGCAGCACGAAGCGCTCGTCGACCACGATCGCGCCGCTGTAGCCGCCCCGGGTGGCGGTGCCGTCGGCCTGCGGCGTGTTGTAGGTGGCCGTCACGCCCTCGGTGCAGAACTGCTCCTGGCCCTCGGTGCACTGCTCGCACCGGCCGCAGGAGTCGACGAAGCAGCCCACGCCCACCGTGTCGCCGGGCGCGAAGCCGGTCACGGCCTCGCCGACGGCGCTGACGCGGCCGACGATCTCGTGCCCCGGGGTGACGGGGAAGTGCGTGCCGCCCCACTCGTCGCGTGCGGTGTGGATGTCGGAGTGGCAGATGCCGGCGTAGTGGATCTCGATCGCGACGTCCTGGGGGCCGACCGGGCGGCGCTCGATCGTGGTGGGCCGGAAGCCGGAGTCGGCGGAGACGGCCTCGAGGGCGGGGACGGTGGTCATGCGGTGCTCCTGTCGTGGTGGGAAGGTCTCGGTTCGGGGGTCGTGCGGTCCGGAGGCCGCCCGGTCCGAGGGTCGTGCAGCCCGGGGCTCGCCCGGCCGGGGCCGTGCGGCCGGGGCGGGCGGGCCCCGGCGGGTGCGCTCACCAGGCGTGGGCGACGAGCTCGTAGGACCGGGCGCGCACCTCGGGGTCGTGGGCGTAGCTGTTGAGCATCAGCTCGTCGGCCCGGGTGAGCTCGACGATCTGCTCGAGGTCGGCGACCACCCGCTCGGGCGTGCCGACCGCCGAGACGGCGAGGTGCTCCTGCACCATGCCGGCCTCCGCGGCGCTGAGCTCGACGCGCTCGACCGGCGGCTGGAGCGGGCGGCGGTCGTTGCGGGCGATCCCGCGCACCAGCAGCTGGTGGGTGGTGAACTGGCGCCGCGCCTCCTCGTCGGTGTCGGCGGCGAGGACGTTCGCCGCGACCATCACGTGCGGGCGCTCGACCGTGGCGGTCGGGGCGCTCGCGTCGAAGCGCTGCCGGTACAGGGCGATGGCGTCCATGATCATGGCCGGGGCGAAGTGGGAGGCGAACGCGTAGGGCAGGCCGAGCCGGGCGGCGACCTCGGCGCCGCCCGTCGAGGAGCCGAGGATCCACAGGGGGACGTCCGTGCCCCGGGCCACGGACGCCCGGACGACCTCCTGCTCCTGGCCGCCGAACAGGCGCACCAGGCGGCGCACGTCGGCCTCGAAGGTGTCGTGGCCGGCGTGGCCCCGCCGCAGCTCGAGGGCCGTGCGCATGTCGGTCCCGGGGGCCCGGCCCAGGCCGAGCTCCACGCGGCCGGGATGGAGGTTGGCGAGCGTGCCGAAGGCCTCGGCCACGGTCAGCGGCACGTGGTTGGGCAGCATGATCCCGCCGGAGCCCACGCGGAGGCGGTCCGTGGCGGCGAGCGCCTGGCCGATGAGCACCGCCGTGGCGGAGGACGCGAACGCCTCCGTGTTGTGGTGCTCGGCGTACCACAGGCGCCGGTAGCCGGACGCGTCGAGCCGGCGGGCGAGCTCCACCGCCTCGCGGAGGGCGTCCGCGGTGGAGCGCCCCTCCGAGAGGGGCACGAGGTCGAGCGCGGACAGGGGGACGCGGGGCGTGGCGGACACGGGTCGGACTTCTTCCGTCGGAGGGCACGAAGGGGTTCGGTGGCGGCAACGGCCCGGGCCGGGCTCCTTATTCCGCGTGCCCCGCGGGCGTTGCCCTCCTCACACCCCCGCCCCGGGCACCGCACGGTGGGGCACCATGGGAGCATGACGTCTTCTCCCGCCCCCACGCCGTCGCTGCCCACGCCCTCCGGCGAGCTGACCGCTCCCGCCCCTGGGTGGGCCCCGGCGTGCGTGGTCTTCGACTGCGACGGCATCCTCATGGACACGGAGGCGAACTGGGCCCGGGTCCAGCGCGCCGTCGCCGAGCGCTGCGGGCTGGAGTTCACCGAGGCGATGCAGCGGCGGATGATGGGCTGGTCCGCGGCGGACGTCGCCGCCTCGATCGCCGATGCCGCCGGGGCCGACCGGGCGTCGGTCCACGCCGACGTGCTGCGCACCGAGGAGGAGACGCTGACCGGACACATCGTCCCCCTGCCGGGGGCGCTCGAGACGGTGCGCGCGTTCGCCGAGCGGCTGCCGGTGGCCGTGGCCAGCAACTCCACGAGCACCATCCTCGGCGTGAAGCTGGAGCAGGCCGGCTTCGCCCCGCACCTCAGCACGTGGGTCTCCTCCGAGGACGTGCCCCGCGGCAAGCCCGCCCCGGACATCTACGCCGAGGCCGTGCGGAGGCTGGGCTTCGCGCCGGGCGAGGCGCTGGCCGTGGAGGACTCCGTGGTGGGCGCGGCCTCGGCCGTGGCGGCAGGCCTGGTGGTCGTGGCCGTGCCGTCGGTCCCGGACGGGGACCCCGTGCGCGCGCACCACCGGGCGTCGGCGCTCACGGACCCCGCCTTCCGCGAGCTCATGGCCGGCTGGCTGCGCTGAGGGCGGCGCCCGGGGCGCTCAGCGGTTCCAGAGCCCGTAGGTCTGCGCCAGCTCGGAGACCTTGCGGGCCCGGGCCAGGCGCGGCAGGTAGCTGCCGTCGCCCACCACGTGCCCGGAGTCGTGCTGGGTGATGAGCTCGCGCGCCCAGGTGATCTCCTGCTCGCTCGGGGCGAGGTTGCGGTTGATCCCGTCCGTCTGCTCCGGATCGAGGCAGAGCTTGCCCGTCATGCCCATGGACTGCGTCACGGCGCACGCCTCGGCGAGCCCCTCCGCCGAGGCGCCCAGGGTCGGCCCGTCGATGGGGCCGGGCAGCTCCCCCACGCGGGAGGCCACCACGAGGCTCGAGCGCGCGAACGCCAGCGCCATGGGATCGGCGCTGACCCCGGTGTCCCGGCGGAAGTCGCCGACGCCGAAGGCGAGCCGGAACACGCCGGGGGCGCGCGCGATGTCGTTGGCGTTCATGATCCCCACGGCCGACTCGATCAGCGCCACGACCGGGGTGCCGGCCGGGGCCATCATCGCCGTCTTGGTGATGTGGTCGGGGTGCTCGGTCTTGGCCAGCATGATCCCGCGCAGGTGGCCGACCCGGCTGAGGGCGGCGAGGTCCTGCTCCCAGTAGGGGGTCGTGATGTCGTTGATCCGCACCCAGGCGCTGGCGCCGGCCTCGAAGGCCTCGACGACGTTGCGGCGCGCCTCCTCCTTGCCCTCGGCGGGGATGGCGTCCTCGATGTCGAACACGACGGAGTCCGCCTCGGACGCGAGCGCCCCCGGGAAGACGGAGGGGTCCGCGGCCGACGTCAGCAGCCACGAGCGGGACAGACGGGCGGGCAGCGCGGCGGCGCGCTGGTTGCGGTAGGGGGCCACGGGAGGGTCCTTTCCGGGAAGGGAGCGGCGGGGACGCGAGGGCCCCTTGGGACGCCCGTCCCCGCAGGCGGGCCCGGGCCGTAGGAGCTGTCCAGTCTAGGCGGCGCGCCGACCCGGCGGAACGCTCAGTCGCTCAGGGGCGTGTGACGTCCGTCAACCCGCTCCTCCGGCCGGACGGGGCCCGGCGCCGTCCCCGCCCCGAAGGGCGAGCCGCCGAGGGACTCCCTGCCGTGCGCGGTCACCCAGTTGCCCAGGTCGGGACCCACGGGCACGATCTGGGACGGGTTGATGTCCTCGTGGACCACGAAGTAGTGCTGCTTGATCTGCTCGAAGTCCACGGTGTCGCCGAACCCGGGGGTCTGGAAGAGGTCCCGGGCGTAGCCCCACAGGTTCGGCATCTCGGTGAGCTTGTTGCGCGAGCACTTGAAGTGCGAGTGGTAGACCGGGTCGAAGCGCACCAGGGTGGTGAACAGCCGCACGTCCGCCTCGGTGATGTGCTCGCCCATGAGGTAGCGGCGGGTCGCGAGGCGGTCCTCGAGCCAGTCCATGGCGGCCCACAGCCGCTCGTAGGCCTTCTCGTGGGCCTGCTGGGAACCGGCGAAGCCGCACCGGTAGACCCCGTTGTTGACCTCGGTGTAGACGCGCTCCATGACCTCGCGCATCTCGTCCTCGAGCTCCGCCGGCCAGAGCTCGGGCGCGCCCTCGCGGTGGAAGGCGCTCCACTCCTTGGCGAGGTCCTCCGTGATCCGGGGGAAGTCGTTGGTCACGACCTTGCCGCTCGCGATCTCCACGACCGCCGGCACGGTGATCCCCCGGGGGTAGTCGGGATAGCGGGCGAAGTAGGCCTCCTGGAGCCGCTCGATGCCCAGCACCGGGTCCCGGCCGTCCGGGTCGAGGTCGAACGTCCACGAGCGCACGTCGTGGACGGGACCGGGCAGCCCGACCGACAGGACGTCCTCGAGCCCCAGGAGCCGTCGCACGATGAGGGTGCGGTTGGCCCAGGGACAGGCCCGTGCGGCGACGAGGCGGTACCGGCCGGCCTCGACGGGCCAGGCGTGGGCGTCCTCGGGCACTGCGGCGCGCTCCGGGTCGCGGACGATCCGGTCCTCGATGTAGGCGGTGTCCCGGGTGAACTCCTCGCCGGGACGCACGTAGGCACCGGCGGTGCTGTGCTCGGACCGCTGGGCGCTGCGCTGCGACATGGTGGCTCCTCGGGGTGCTGCTGGACGGGCGTCGCCGGCCGGGACGGCGGTCGGCGGCAGGGCGGCCGCACCTCCCGCCCCTCATTTTTGATGATATGTCAATCAGAGCAGGGGCGCCAGAGGAGCCGACGTCGGGGCCGAGGTCTACAGTAGAGGCGACCAGCACCCCTCCACCACGGAACAGCCCGCCCATGAGCACCCACGGCAACGAGCCCGAGTACGGGCAGCGCCTCCCGCCGCAGCACGCCCCGTCCGGACCCGCGCCCCGGGGGGCCCGCGGACCCGCGGCCACCCCGCGGGCCGCCCGGCGGATGGCACGCGGACTCTCCTTCACCCTCGTGATGCTGGGCCTGCTGGTCGGCGGGGGCCTCACCGCCCTCGGGAGCGCGTGGGGCTGGGCGGCCGGAGCACTGCTCCTCCTGCCCGGGCTCGTGGGGTTCGTCGTCGTCCAGGCCCAGCTGCACCCGGCCCTGCGGGACGCCTCGGTGCCCCCGCTGCGGAGCCGTTCGCGACTGTGGCTCGTCCCCTCCGGACTGCTGCTGCTGGGCGCCCTCCTCCTCGCCGGCGCCCTCGGGACCCAGCCCCTGCTGGCGGGCACCTCGCGCGCGCACCTGGTCGAGGAGTACGTCAGCGTCCTGGTCGTCTCGGGCATGACCCTGGTGGTCGCCGCGGGACTGGGCTTCGGCCTCGTGGCCATGGCGTCCTTCACCCCGGTCGACGACGACGACTCCCCGCTGCGCCCCACCGGCTACGCCGAACGGCTCCGGCGGCCCGTGCACGGACCCGGCGACCACTACGACTCGGAGTGGATCCACCGCCGCCGGGCCCGGTACGGCCGCGGGGCCGGTGACGACGCACGGGACACCCCGCCGGAGGGTCCGCCGGGCGGTTGACATTTGTTGACATGTCAATATATACTGGCGTCTTTTCCGCCCCACGAGAGGACTGCCGCATGAGCCACCCGGAGACCGGCGAGGTCAACTGGCTGACGGACGAGGAGCAGCGCGTCTGGCGCGGCTTCCTGGCCCTGAGCCGCGGCATGCAGACCGCGGTGGACCGCCAGCTGTCCCGGGACAGCGCACTGTCCGGCTCCGAGTACGAGGTCCTCGTGCTGCTGTCGGAGAGCGACACCGGCGTGATCCGCTCCCGCGACCTCCTCCACGAGCTCGGCTGGGAGCGCAGCCGCCTGTCCCACCTGCTCTCCCGGATGGCCCGGCGCGGACTGCTCGAGCGCCTGCCCTGCGACAGCGACGCGCGCGGCCTCGACGTGCGGATCACCCCGGAGGGACGGGGTGCGATCGAGGCCTCCGCCCCGGGCCACCTCGAACTGGTGCGGGCGGCGCTCATCGACCACCTGACCCGGGAGGAGATGGACGCGCTGCTCTCCGTCTCCGCCAAGGTGGTCCCCCGGCTCGAGGAACTGGGGCTGTGCTGACACAGGCCTCCTGAGCCGCCCGGGACTCGGGGCCCTGGATCCAGAGGTGGGGGCCCGGGGCTCGGGGCCCTGGATCCAGAGGTGGGGGCCCGGGGCTCGGGGCTCGGGGCTCGGAGCTCGGGGCTCGGGGCTCGGGGCTCGGGGCGACCCTGCTCCAGGACGACGCCGGACAGGGGACAGGCCCTGCCGCATGGGGGGATCGGCAGGGCCTGTCGGGCATCCCGATCGGGGGAATGGGACGCCAGTCGCCGGCAGGAACCATCCGGAGGCAGATGGGGGGATCACCTCCGGGCCATCGCCGACGACAGATTTACCTTAGACCCAGTGATCTGCATGAGCAAGCCGACTGCCCGTTCCGCACCCGTGTCGCCCCTGGTCCGGTGACCGCCCCCACCCGTGAGCCGACCGACCTGGACCCACTGGCCTGGACCTGCCCGCCTCGCCCCGTCCGCTCCGCGCACGGGAACGCCCCCGCCGGCTGGAGCCGGCGGGGGCGTTCCCGTGCGCCGCGGGTCTCGCGGCCGCGGGGTGGGGTCCTACTTGGTCTGGCCCTCCTTGGCGAGGACGTAGTCGTAGACGACCTCCTCGCCCTCGCCGCCGTCGGTGCGCGGCTTCGGGTCCAGCATCAGCTCGGGCTTGACCGCCGAGGCGATGTCGTCCTCGTTGTGGGGGTCGCCCGGGAAGTACAGCTGCTGGGTGACCAGCTGGTGCCCGGGGGCCGAGACCTTGATGTGGATGTGCGCCGGGCGCCAGGCGTGCCAGCCGGCGGCGGCGATCAGCTGCCCGCAGGCCCCGTCGGTGGGGATCTGGTACGGGGCCGGGCGCTTGGTGTTGATCTCGAAGTAGCCGTTCTCGTCGGCCTTCACGGTGCCGCGGAACAGCCACTCGGGCAGCTCCGGGGCGTACTGGGAGTAGAAGCCGTTGGCGTCGGCGTGCCAGATCTCCACCTGGGCGTCCTGGATGGGGTTGCCGTCGGTGTCGGTGAACCGGCCCTTGAACAGCAGCGGGGTGCCGGGCTCGTCGTCGCGCATCTCCAGGGTCGCCGGGGTGGGCAGCACCGGGGAGTCCGGCACGTAGTAGGGGCCCTCGATGGTGCCGACGGCGCCGGGGCGCTCCTGGGAGTTGACGTCCTCGATGGTGTGCTCCAGCCACACGTCCAGGAACAGCGGCCACTCCCCGTCGGTGCCGACCTTGATCAGCCAGGCCTTCAGGGCGTTGTACTCCTCGTAGGTGACCTGGTGCTCGACCGCGATGTCGTTGATCGCCTTGATCGCCGCGCCGGCCAGCAGGGACACCCGCTCCTTGGGCACGTCCAGCTTCGCCAGCTTGCCCGAGGCAGTGAACCGCTCGGTCGCCTTGGACCCGGCCTCGACCGCGGTGCCCTCGTTCTCCTTGCGCGTTGCCGCGCCGGTCTCCGTCATGGTGTTCTCCACATTCCTCGTTGAACGGTAGTCAGGGACGCCCGTCGTGCCCGTCGCTCCCGATGCAGCTCGAGGCCCTCAGCTCGAGGCCCTGGCTGTGACACCGGACACGTCGACGTCCCCCTCAGCCTAGGCCGAGCATCAGGACGCGACAAATATCGATTAGGCCGCTTTTGTGCGCATAATGCGGCATAAATCCACCCTTGGTTACTCCTAGGGGTTTGCCTGATGTGATCGCAGTCACGGGATACCAGACTGGCTCTGTACCGTCCGGCAGGAGCCGGTCGCAGCAGCGGCCCCGGCCCGCACGTCCCGAGCAGACGTCCCGCCCAGACATCCCGATCAGAAGGAGCACGTCATGACCGAGAACCTGACCCACGTTCGCGAGGTCCTCTCCGACGCCGTGGTGGACGACCGCGAGAACGGCGTCATCCGGGCCAAGCGGGAGATCTTCACCGACGAGGAGATCTTCGAGCTGGAGATGAAGTACATCTTCGAGGGCAACTGGGTGTACCTGGCCCACGAGTCGCAGATCCCCAACGTGGGCGACTACTTCACCACCTACATCGGCCGCACCCCGGTGGTGATCACCCGCGACAAGGACGAGAACCTCAACTGCATCGTCAACGCGTGCTCCCACCGCGGCGCGATGCTGTGCCGGCGCAAGACGGACAACCGCACCACCTTCACCTGCCCGTTCCACGGCTGGACGTTCAAGAACTCCGGCGAGCTGCTGAAGGTCAAGGACGGGCGCAACGGCGGCTACCCGGAGAACTTCAACAAGGAGGGCTCCCACGACCTGACCAAGGTCGCCCGCTTCGAGTCCTACCGCGGCTTCCTGTTCGGCTCCCTGAACCCGGACGTGCTGCCCCTCCAGGAGCACCTGGGCGACGCCACCACGGTGATCGACTCGATCGTGGACCAGTCCCCCGAGGGCCTGGAGGTCCTGCGCGGCGCCTCGACCTACACCTACGACGGCAACTGGAAGGTCCAGGCGGAGAACGGCGCCGACGGCTACCACGTGACCTCGGTGCACTGGAACTACGCCGCGACCACCGCCCGCCGCACCGCCGGGGACTCCGCCAACACGACCAAGGCCATGGACGCCGGCAAGTGGGGCAAGGTCAAGGGCGGGTTCTACTCCTACGAGCACGGCCACCTGCTGCTGTGGCAGGAGTGGACGAACCCCCAGGACCGCCCGCTGTGGGACCGCCGCGAGGAGCTCGTCGACAAGTACGGCGAGGAGATGGCGAACTTCATGATCAACATCTCGCGCAACCTCTGCCTGTACCCGAACGTGTACATCATGGACCAGTTCTCCTCGCAGATCCGGCACTTCCGCCCGATCTCCGCGGACCAGACCGAGGTCACCATCTACTGCATCGCCCCCAAGGGAGAGTCGCAGGAGAACCGCTCCAAGCGGATCCGCCAGTACGAGGACTTCTTCAACGCGACCGGCATGGCGACCCCGGACGACCTCGAGGAGTTCCGCTCCTGCAACAAGACCTACTGGGCCACCTCCGCCCCGTGGAACGACATGTCCCGCGGCGCCGCGCACGAGATCCAGGGGCCCGACGAGCAGGCCCAGGCCCTCGGCATGACCAAGGTCATCGCCTCCGGCGTGCGCACCGAGGACGAGGGCCTGTACCCGATCCAGCACAGCTTCTGGAAGGACGTCATGGACAAGGGGCTGGCCGCGGAGGAGCGCGCCGCCGAGCAGCCCGCCCCCGCGACCGCCTGACCCGGACTCCGCCGAACCACAGAAAAGAGTGCAGAACACCATGGCCAACCTGCTGAACCCCGTGACGGCGCTGAAGACCGCCGAGGAGATCGCGACCCTCGAGACCGTGCGCGCCTTCCTCTACAAGGAGGCCCGCCTCCTGGACGACCGCCAGTTCGACGAGTGGCTCGAGTGCTACCACCCGGACTCCGAGTTCTGGATGCCCTCCTGGGGCGACGACGACCAGCTGACCGAGGACCCCCAGAACGAGATCTCCCTGATCTACTACGACAACCGCGGCGGCATCGAGGACCGCGTGTTCCGCATCAAGACGGACCGCTCCTCCGCCACGTCCCTGCCGGACCCCCGCACCGGGCACAACATCACCGACGTGGAGATCCTCGCCCACGACGGCGACCAGGTGCAGGTCCGCTTCAACTGGTTCACGCTGTACTTCCGCTACAACACGACGGACACCTACTTCGGCACCAGCTTCTACACGATCGACCTCTCGGGCGAGCAGCCGGTCATCCTGAAGAAGAAGGTCGTCCTGAAGAACGACTACATCCACCACGTCGTGGACGTCTACATGATCTGACGCCTGCCGTGGCCGGCCCCGCACGGGGCCGGCCACGGCGGACCGTCGACATCCCGTGCTCACCGAGCACGCCCCCACAGACTTTTCCGGGCCGCGCGGACGCGGTCCCCCACCCAGGAGGAAATCATGGGCCACCAGGTAGCCCTCAGCTTCGAGGACGGCGTCACGAAGGTCGTCAAGGTCGGCGACTACGAGACCGTCCTGGACGCCGCCTACAAGGCGCGCATCAACATTCCCGCGGACTGCCGGGACGGCGCCTGCGGCACCTGCAAGGCCTTCTGCGACTCGGGCACCTTCGACCCCGGGGACTTCATCGACGACGCCATGACCGAGGACGAGCTCGAGAAGGGCTACCTCCTCACCTGCCAGGCGGTCCCCGAGTCCGACATGGCCATCCAGATCCCGGCGACCGCCGAGTCCGCGAAGACCTCCGCGGCCACGTTCACCTCCACGCTCCAGGAGCTGGACAAGCACTCCGAGACCACGATCTCCTTCACCCTCGACGTCGAGAAGCGGGAGGACCTCGCCTTCCTGCCGGGCCAGTACGTCAACATCAAGGTGCCCGGCACCGACGCCGAGCGCTCCTACTCCTTCAGCAGCGGCCCCGAGGTCGAGGGCGCGGCCTTCATGGTGCGCATCACCCCGCAGGGCGCGATGTCCGAGTACCTGCGCGACCGCGCCCAGGTCGGCGACACCGTCGAGTTCAGCGGCCCCTACGGCTCGTTCTTCCTGCGCGAGCCCAAGCGCCCGCTGCTGCTGCTCGCCGGGGGCACCGGCCTGGCCCCGCTCCTGTCGATCCTGGAGAAGCTCGCCGAGAACCCGCCCAGCACCCCGGTGCACCTGATCTACGGGGTGACCCGCGAGGCCGACATCGTGGGCCTCGACTGGATCCGCGCGTACGAGTCGAAGCTGCCCGGCTTCACCTGGGACTACATCGCCTCCGAGGAGGGCACCTCCGCCCCCCACACCGGGTACGTCACCCAGATCATCGAGCCCTCCCACCTCAACGACGGCGACGTCGACGTCTACCTGTGCGGCCCGCCGCCCATGGTCAACGCCGTCTCCAAGTGGCTGGACAGCGAGGGGATCGAGCCCGCGAACTTCTACTTCGAGCGCTTCGCACCGAAGGAGAGCACCGGCGGCGACGCCGAGACCGGCGCCCCTCCGTCCCCGGAGAAGGTGGCCGCCGAGGGCGACACCATGACCCGCACCGAGGCGGTCTCCTCGATGGAGACCGGCCGCCTGGAGTTCCGCAAGGAGGACAGCTTCGCCCACCTCGACGCCCGCATGGGCCTCGAGCTCGCCGTCACCGAGCTCATGATGGGCCGGCTGACCGAGGAGCAGCTCCACCAGTTCCGCCGGCTCGCCGAGGCCACCACCCACTCCGTGGGCGCCGGCACGGTCTCGGACCCCGAGGAGTACGTGCGGACCAACGAGGAGTTCCACGAGTACCTCTTCATGGTCAGCGACAACCCCGCGCTGCTGGAGTCCTACCGCCGGCTCGACGTGCGCGAGCAGATGGCCGCGACCTTCGAGGAGGGCACCGAGATCTTCGCCCGGGTCGCGCAGGACCACGTCGACGTCGTCGCGGCCTTCGAGGCGAACGACAAGGAGCGCGCCCGCGAGGTCATCATGGCCCACGCCCGCGACGCCAAGGAGACCATGTCCACGGCGATCGACGCCAAGGAGGCCGGCAACTGATGGGGGCGCCGTACGCGGGACAGTTCCTCACCCCGGGCCGCTTCGCCGGCAAGGTCGCGGTCGTGACCGGATCCGCGCAGGGCATCGGGCAGAAGGTGGCCGAGCGGATCGGCGCCGAGGGCGGCGCCGTCGTGCTCGTGGACCGCTCCGAGCTGGTGCACGAGGTCGCGCAGGGCATCACGGAGGCCGCCGAGGCCTCGGGCTCGGGCGGCTCCGCCACGTCCGTGACCGCCGACCTCGAGACCTGGGCCGGGGCCGAGCAGGCCGTCGAGGCCGCACTCGCGGCCCACGGTCGCGTGGACGTGCTCGTCAACAACGTGGGCGGCACCATCTGGGCCCGGCCCTACGAGGAGTACGACGAGGAGAAGATCGAGAAGGAGATCCGCCGCTCGCTCTTCCCGACGCTGTGGTCCTGCCGCGCGGTGCTCCCGGCCATGCTCGAGCAGGGCTCGGGCACGATCGTCAACGTCTCCTCGGTGGCCACCCGGGGCATGCACCGCGTGCCCTACGCCGCGGCGAAGGGCGGGGTGAACGCCCTGACCCAGTCGCTGGCCATGGAGGTCGCCGGCCGCGGCGTCCGCGTGGTCGCCACCGCCCCCGGCGGCACGGAGGCCCCGCCCCGCAAGGTCAAGCGCGGGCCCGAGGCCGAGAGCGCCACGGAGAAGGCCTGGTACCAGGCGATCGTGGACCAGACCGTGGACTCCTCGTTCGTGAAGCGCTACGGCACGCTCGACGAGCAGGCCGCGCCCATCGTGTTCCTCGCCTCCGACGAGGCCTCCTACGTGACCGGCAGCGTCCTGCCGGTCGCCGGCGGGGACCTCGGCTGAGCGTCCGGTGACGCAGGCCCGCCGGCGCGGCCGTGCACCCCGCCGGGGTAGACTCGCGGCCATGACGGCGGGCCTGCACCACGGCGACTCCGGGGACGAGTTCCCGCTGGTCGGGCGGGCCGGCGCCCTGGAGGAGCTGGTCGACGTCCTGCGGACCGTGCGCAAGGGCCACGTCCGCACCGTGGTGCTCGACGGCCCGCTGGGCTCGGGCAAGACGGCCCTGCTCGAGCTCTTCCTGGACCACTGCCGCTCCACCGCCCGGGGGGTCCGGGTGCTCAGTGCGACCGGCGACGAGTGGGAGTCCCAGCTCGCCCTGGCCGGGTACAGCCAGCTCATGCTCGCCACGCCCCTGCGCTCGTCCCGGGGCTTCGACGGCGAGCCCGCGCTGCCCTCGGCCCCGGTCGCGGAGCTGAGCCCCGCGCAGGCCGTGAACTACGCCGCCACCCTGAGCACCCACCTCGAGAGCCTGCAGACCCGCGGCACCGTGGTGGTCACCGTCGACGACGTCCACCGGCTGGACGAGCAGAGCCTGCGCATCCTGGTGTTCGTCATGCGCCGGATGCACGGCAAGCGGGTCATGTTCGTCCTGACCCTCGACCCGTCGCAGTCCCGGCACGTCCCGGCCGGCGTGCTCGACTTCCTCACCGGCCACCAGGTGCAGCGCATCCCCCTCGAGCCGTTCGGCGCCGAGGAGGTCCGGGCCGCGGCCCGCCGGTACTTCGGCCTCTACCTCGGCGCGACCGCCGCGCACCGGCTCGCCCGGCACACCGGCGGGCTGCCCCAGCAGGTGCTCGAGCTGCTGCACGAGCTGCCCGAGGACACCTGGCACTCCTGGTTCGCGGACCTGCCGGCGAGCTCCCGGGTGCGCGCCCGCGTGCACAGCGTCCTCACCGGCGCCTCCCCCGACCTGGTGCGCACGGCCGAGGCCGTCGCCGTGCTGGGCCGCAGCGCGGGCCTGTCCGAGGTGGGCCACGTGAGCGGGGTGGACGCCCTGATGGAGGCGCTCGACGAGGGCCACCGCGCCGGGCTGCTGGACCTGGCCGTGGACCAGGCCCGCTCGGTCGTGCAGTTCTTCGAGCCGGGCGCCGCCGAGGCCGTCTACGGGCTGATCGTGCCGAGCCGGCGGATCGAGCTGCACCGGCGGGCCTCGGCCGCCGTGCACGAGGAGGGCGAGCAGCTCGGCCACCGCGTCTCCGCCACCCCGGGCCCCGACGAGGCGCTGGCCGTGGAGCTCGAGGCCTTCGCCGGCCGGCAGGCGATGGTGGGGGCCTGGCAGGAGGTCGCCACGGCACTGTTCTCGGCGTCCCGGCTCTCCGCGGACGCGCGCGCCCGCAACGACCGTCTCCTGCGGGCCGTGGACGCCCTCGTCGGCTCGGGCAACATCGCCCAGGCCGACATGTGGACGGCCGCCGTGGACGCCATGCCGTCCTCCCCCCTGCGCTCGTCGGTGCTCGGCTACCTCTCCACGGTCTCGGGGCAGAACCGCAGCGCGCAGACCCAGCTCGAGATGGCGTGGCGCACGAGCAACCGGCAGCGGGACCCGGCGTCCGCGGCGCAGATCGCCCAGCGCTTCGTGCTGCACGGCGTGGCCTCCTGGGACGGGCCCCTCATCACCCGGTGGGCGGAGACCGCGATGTCGCTCACCGATCCCGGCACCCCGGCCCACATCGAGTCCGAGGCCATCTACGGCCTGGGCCTCTTCGCCCAGGGCCGGCTGCGGGACGCCGAGGCCTCCTACGAGCGGGCCTTCGAGCACGCCGCGGAGAACGCCCAGAAGCAGCGCGTCCAGATGGGCGCCGGGTGGCTCGCCCTGCGCGCCGACGACGTGGAGTCGGCGCTCGTCAACTTCCAGGCGGCGGCCCCCACCGAGTACCGGGGCGGGTCCCTGCGGATCTCCCTGTGGGCGGACGCGTGGCTGGCGCGCACCCAGCTGGTGCTGGGCGACTGGGACGCCGCGGCGGCCACGGTCTCCCGCGCCTCGGTGCGTCTCGAGACCTCGCGGATGCCGCTGATCCGGCCGCTCCTGTACTGGACCGCCGCGGAGCTGTGGTCGATGCGCGGGGACTGGGACCGCGCCCGCCACTACGTCTCCCAGGCCGCCGTGCAGCCGGGCACCTACCGGGCCATGCAGGTCCCGGCCAGCCTCGCGCGGGCCCGCTTCCACGAGGCCCGCGCCGACTACGAGAGCGCCCTGGGGGTGCTGCAGCCGCTCACGGACCTCGACCCGTGGACCGACGAGCGGGTCTCCTTCTGGCCGTGGCAGGACAGCTACGTCAACGCCCTCGTCATGACCGACCGGCTCGAGGACGCGGACGCCTTCCTCACCGCGTTCGAGAGGGTGCGCCGCGAGCGGCGGATCCCGTCCGACGAGGCCCGCACGGCGTGGGCCCGGGGCAGGATCCTCGCCGCGCAGGGCGACCCGGACACCGCGCGCGAGCACTTCGAGGCGGCCCTGGGCCAGCTGCGCGGGCTCAACCGCCCGTACCTGCGCGCCCGGATCAGCTTCGCCTACGGGCAGAGCATGCGCCGCGCGGGCAAGCGGCGCCTGGCCTCCACCGTGCTGCGGACCGCGCGGGACCTCTACGACTCGCTGGGCGCCGCCACCTACGTGGAGCGCTGCGACCGCGAGCTCAAGGCGGCCGGTCTCGACGTCGGGAACCTGCCCGATCCCTCCGACCCGGTGCTCGCGGCCGTGGGCCGGACCACCGTGCAGCTCACCGCCCAGGAGCAGGCGGTGGCCGAGCTCGTCGCGGGCGGGGCCACCAACAAGGAGACCGCGCGGGCCCTGTTCCTCGCCGAGAAGACCGTCCAGTACCACCTGACCCGCATCTACGGGAAGCTCGGGATCCGCTCCCGCAGCGAGCTCGCCGCCCGCTACCGTCCGCCCGAATGACCGCGAGCCCGAATGACCGCGAGGCGGCGGCCGACGCCGGCTCCCGGTGACCGGGCCGGCGTCGGCCGCCGCCTCGCGGGCGGGACCGTCCTGCTGCTACTTCACGTCGGAGGGGTGCTTGGCCAGCGGCACCACGGTGACGTCCATGTAGGGGAACAGCGGCAGGTTCTGCAGGATGTCGTGCAGCTCGTCGTGGGACTCGACGTCGAAGACCGAGTAGTTGGCGTACTCGCCGACCACGCGCCAGATCTCCGGCCACTTCCCGGAGCGCTGCAGCTCCTGGGAGTAGGCCTTCTCGGTGGCCTTGATCTCCGCGGCCTCCTCGGCGGGCATGTCGGTGGGGAGGTTGATGTCCATGTGGACCAGGTACTTCACGGTGCGTCCTTCCGTCGGTTCGGGATGTCGGTTCGGGATGTCGGTTCGGGATGTCGGTTCGGGATGTCGGTTCGGGATGTCGGTCGGCCGGGATGTCGGCCGGGTGCCGGCGCCCGGCCCGGCCGGGGTGCGGCGGGCGGAGCGGCGCGGTGCGGCGCTACCGGTCGGTGCGGTAGTGGGTGAGCTTGTCCTCGTCCACGGCGGTGCCCGTCCCGGGCACCTCGGGCACGCGGATCCGGCCCTCGGCGATGACCACGGGCTCGGCCAGGAGGTCGTCGGCCATGTCCAGGAAGTTGGACAGCTCCCCGGCCCGCTTCGAGGTGTGGGCCAGCGCGGCGCCGAAGACCACGGAGGCGATCGTGCCCACCTGGGTGTCGATCTGGTTGCCCACGTACACGTCGATGCCCATGCCCTCGGCCATGCCGACGATCTTGGCGGCCTCGGTGAACCCGGACCGGGCGGTCTTCACGGCCAGCAGGTTCGCCCCGCCGGTGAGGATCTCCTTCGCGGCCTCCCCGAGGTTCGGGGCGGACTCGTCGGCGGCGATCGGGATCGTCGACCGCTCCACCAGCCGGCGGCGGCCGAGCACCTCGCGGGCGTCGTCGGGCTCCTCGAGGAACTGCAGGCCCAGGTCCTCGGTGCGGCGCAGCACCTCCATCGCCTCGTTGGCGGACCAGCCGCGGTTGGCGTCCATGTAGAGCTCGGCGTCCTCGCCCAGGCCCTCGCGCAGCACCCGGGCGGCCTCGACGTCGAGGCCGACCGGGTGCCGGCCGGTCTTGAGCTTGAACGTGCTGATCCCGTAGGTCTCGCGGAACTCCAGCGCCAGGTCCAGCAGCTCGGCGGCGGGCTTGAAGCCGAGCATGTGCGAGACCCGCATGGAGTCGGTGAACCCGCCCAGCAGCCTGCTCACGGGCTGCCCGAGGCCCTGGCCGATGACGTCCCACAGGGCGATGTCCACCGCGCCCTTGGCCGTCTGGTTGTGGATGGTGCGGGCCAGCACGGCCTGGACCTTCTCCCGGTCCAGGACGTCCAGGCCGACCAGCTGCGGGGCGAAGACGTCCTCGACCACGGCCACGATGGACTTCTGGGTCTCGCCGTAGGTGTAGGGCCGGGGCGGGGTGTCGGCGGTGCCCACGATCCCGTCGTCGGTGGTGATCCGCACCAGCACGTGGTCCGCCTCGTGGACGGCGCCCGAGGCGAAGTGCAGGGGGTGGACGTAGGGGATCGAGTAGGGGATCGCCTCGATGGTCGCGATCTTCATGGGCGGGCGGGCCTTTCGTGGGCGGGTGGGACGGGCTCGCCGCCGGGGGCCCCGGGTGCGTCCTGGACGTCGACGACGAGGTCGATGAAGTTGTGCAGCAGGGCGGAGCGGTCCTCGCGCCGCCACGCCACGGCGAGCTCGATCTGCGGCGAGTGCTCGATGTCGCGGTAGACCACGCCCTCGAGCTGGAAGGCGCGCACCCCGGCGGGCACCACGGCCACCCCGCCGCCGGCCGCCACGAAGGACAGCAGCGTGGACGTCTCGCCCGCCAACTGGGCGATCCGGGGCTGGAAGCCGGCCTGGCGGCAGAGGTCCGCGGCGGTGCGGTAGAGCACGGAGTCGGGCGGGTAGGTGATGAACTCCTGGTCCTGCAGCTCGTGCACGGCCACGGGCAGGTCCACGGCCAGGGCGCTGAAGGAGGGCAGCGCCACCACCAGGGCCTCCCGCGCGACGACCCGGTACTCGATGTCCGCGGAGGCCACGGGCGGCCGCAGGAGGGCGGCGTCGAGGGTGTGGTCCCGCAGCCCCTCCTCCATGGCGGGGGTCAGCATCTCGCCGTGCAGGGCCAGCGACAGCCCGGGCATGGCGCTCTTCGCCCGCCGGACCACCCCCGGCATCACCCCGTAGGTGGCCGAGCCCGAGAAGCCGACGCGCAGCACGCCCGTGGCGCCCTGGCCCACCTGGTAGACGTCGGCCTTGAGGGCCTCGACCTCGTTGATGATCCGCCGGCCGCGGTCCAGGAGCACCTGGCCGGCGGCGGTGAGGTCCACCCGCCGGGTGGTCCGGTCCAGCAGCCGCACCCCGAGGTGCTCCTCGAGCTGGCGAATCTGCTGGGACAGCGGCGGCTGGGCCATGTGCAGGCGCTTGGCGGCGCGGCCGAAGTGGCGCTCCTCGGCCACGGCGATGAAGTAGTTGAGCTGCCGGATCTCCATCGTGACAGTGGTCCTTCCGCTCGGTCGGAGGGGCCGTCGTCGATCACCACCTCACGCATTGATCTACAGACTACACCAAAAGTGCCCTATTAGGACAGATCGTCGGTGCAATCGACGGGGTGTTCCAGAGCCTCCGACGGCCGCGGCCCGTGACCACGAGCCCGCGGAGTGGTGCAATGGGGCCATGCGCACCGACATCACGGCCGACCGGCACGGCTCCTTCGCCCGGGCGGTCAAGTCCCTCGTGGTCCCCCGCCCCATCGCGTGGGTCAGCTCCCGCTCGGCCGCCGGGGTCGACAACCTGGCCCCGCACTCGTTCTTCACGGTCGCCTCGGAGAACCCCACCGTCGTCCAGTTCGTCTCGGTCGGCGAGAAGGACAGCCTCCGCAACATCCGGCAGACCGGGGAGTTCGTGGTCAGCTTCGCGCCCGAGGGGCTGTTCGAGCGGATCAACGCGACCAGCACCGACTACCCTCCCGAGATCAGCGAGTTCGACGCCGTGGGCCTGACCCGTGAGCCCTCGCTCACCGTGGCCGTCCCCCGCGTGGCCGAGTCCCCCGCCGCCATCGAGTGCCGGCTGCACACGGACCCCATCCCCGTGGGCAACTGCTTCCTGGTCCTCGGCGAGGTCACGCACGTGGTCGTGGACGAGGAGGACATGGACGAGCGGGGCCCGGTCGTGCGGACGCTGCGCCCGATCGCGCGGCTCGGGCGCGACGAGTGGGGCGAGCTGGGACGGATCCGATCCATCCGGCGGACCCCCTACCGGGACGTCGCCCCGGAGGCGGACCTGCCCTGAGCGCCCCGGCTCAGAGCCGCACACCCGTGCGCCGGAGCTGCTCGCGGACCTCCCGGCGCTGGATCTTGCCGAGCATCGTGCGCGGGAGCTCCTCCACGGCCACGATCCGCCGGGGCACCTTGTAGCGGGCGAGACCCGCCCAGCAGTGCTCGCGCAGGGCCGCCTCGTCGAGGACGGCGCCCGGCACGAGCGTCACGGCCGCGACGACCACCTCGCGGCCGCCGGGGTCCACGAGCCCCACCACCGCGGCGTCCTCGACGGCGTCGTGCTGCCGCAGCGTGGTCTCGACCTCGCTGGGAGCCACGTTGAACCCCCCGGTGATCACGACCTCCTTGAGCCGGTCGACCACCCGCAGGAACCCGTCCTCGTCGACGGTGACGATGTCGCCGGTGCGCAGCCACCCGTCGTCCGTCAGCGCCCGGGCGGTCTCGTCGGGACGCCTCCAGTACCCCTGGAAGACCTGGGGGCCCCGGACCCACAGCTCCCCCGGCCGGTCCCGCGGGACATCCTCGAGGGTCTCCGGGTCCACGAGCCGGATCTCGGTGGACGGGAACGGGATCCCGATCGAGCCCGCCCGGCGAGCGTCGTTGAGCGGATTGCAGGCGACGAGCGGGGAGCACTCGGTGAGGCCGTAGCCCTCGATCAGGATGCCCCCGGTGGACCGTTCCCACCGCTCCACGAGCGGGACCGGCAGGCTCATCGCCCCCGAGACGGCCACCGGGATCCCGTGCAGGTCGGCGCCCCGCTCCTGCGCGGCGTCGAGGATCTTCTCGTACACCGGCGGCACGGCGGGCAGCACCGTGGGCCGCGAGCGCTTCATCGCGCCGAGGACCAGGTCCGCGCGCACGGTCGGGAAGAGCACGAGCCTCGCCCCGAGGGACATCGCGAACGTCACCCCGAGGGTCAGGCCGAAGGCGTGGAAGAGGGGCAGCACGCCGTGCACCACCTCGTGCTCGCCGGAACCGAGCCAGTGCCGGCCCATGAGGGCGTTGGACTCGAGGTTGCGGTGCGTGAGCATCGCCCCCTTGGGCAGCCCGGTGGTGCCGGAGGTGTACTGCAGCAGCGCGAGGTCGTGGGCCGTGGGCCGCGGGTGCTCCGCGGCGATCGGGTCCGCGGCGAGCAGCTGCTGCCAGGGGATCGTGCCCGGGGCGGGGCCGGTGAGCTGGGCCCGGGCGGCCCGGGCGCCCGGCAGCGGCAGGCGCAGGGCCAGCCGCTTCGCGCGCGGCATCGCGGCGGTGACGTCCACGGACACGACCGCCTCGACCCGCAGGTCCGCGGGCAGGGAGCGCACCCGCTCGGCCGCCCGGTCCCAGACCACCGCCACGCGCGCGCCGTGGTCCTCGAACTGGTGGCGCAGCTCCGGGGCGGTGTAGAGCGGGTTGTGCTCGACGACCACGGCCCCCAGGCGCAGCACCGCGTAGAACGCCACGACGTGCTGCGGGCAGTTCGGCAGGACGAGCGCGACCCGGTCGCCGCGGCGCACGCCCAGCCGGCGCAGGCCCTCGGCCGCGCGGTCCACCTGCCGACCCAGGGCGGCGTAGGAGGTCGTGGCCCCGAAGAACTCGAGCGCGGTGCCCGCCCCGTGCCGGGCGACGGACCGCTCGAGCATGTGCACGAGGGAGGTCTCCGGCAGGTCGAGGTCCGCGGGGACGCCCGGGTCGTAGCTGGCGGTCCAGGGACGGGCGCGCAGGAACTCGCGCACGGTTTCGGCAGGCATGTCCCCGACACTACTCGGCGACACCGCCCGCGGGCCGGGACCGCCCACCGGGCCCGGCCCGGGGACCGGCCGTAGACTCCGATGCCATGACCCCCTCTTCGACACCCGGCTCGCCCTCGCCCGACGACCCGATGCCCTGGTCGGACACCGGTCCGCACGACTCCTCCGACGCCACGCGGCCGCTGCCCCCCGTCAGCCGGTTCGCCGCCCCCGCCGGCGGCGCACCGGCTGACGCGGCCGGCGGGGACCGGGACCCCGGGAGCGGCGGGGACGAGGACTGGTCCTGGTACGACGAGGACGACCAGCACACCCGGCCGCTGCCGGCGGTGACCGCCCAGCGCCCGGTGCAGGAGGACCCGGGCCCGCGCACGGACCCGGCGCCCGTGCTCGGGGCCCGCGGCTCCGCACCGGGAGGCGGGCACGGCTCCGGGACGCTCGCCGGCGGAGCGCACGACCCCGGGGCCGGCGTCCCGTCCGGCGTCCCCGCCGGGGTGCCGGTCGACGCCGCGACCCGGCACGCCCGGCAGCGGGAGGAGTTCGGGGGCCTTCAGCTGGTCCCCGGCTTCTTCGGCTGGCTCAGCGCGATGGCCCTGACCTGGCTGCTGCTGGCGCTGGCGGGCCTCGCCGCCGCGGCGCTCGGGCTGCGGCTCGTGGACGGCGCCGGGGGCGTGGTGGACGACCTCGCCGCCGGCTCCGCGACGGCCTGGACGGGCGCGGCCGCCCTCGGCCTGGTCGAGTTCCTCGCCTTCCTGGGCGGCGGATACGCCGCGGGCCGGATGGCGCGCTTCTCGGGCGCCCGGCAGGGCGTGTCCGTGTGGCTGTGGTCCCTGTTCGGCCGCTCCGTGGCCACCGTCGCGGGACTGGTGTGGGCCGACACCGTCGGCCTGGCACCCGTCGGCGTCTCGGCCCAGGCGCTGATCGGCGACCTGCTGCTGCCCGGCCTGCTCGCGGTCGTGGCCGTGCTCGTCCTCGACCTGCTCGCGGCGGTGCTCGGCGGGCTGTGGGGCGTGCGCTACCACCGCCGGGTGGACCGCTGGGGAGAGGGCTGGGGGGATCCGGGCCGGTAACTTTGCGTCCCCGCACCGTGTCGAGTTCGCATCCCACCACAAGAAGGGGGACAATCGGAGCACCTCGGTGAGATCCGTCACCCCCACGCGGAAATCTGCGGACCGGCCCACCGAGCAGCACCCGGAGGAATCGCCCATGCCGTCCACCCTTGTCGCCGTCGTCGATGACCACGAGGTCGTCCGGGAGGGCGTCCGCCTCGTCTCCATGACCTCGCAGGCGGACGTGAAGCTCGTCGGATCGGCCTCCAGCGTCCCCGCCCTCCTCGACCAGCTGGGCCGGGACCCCGAGAACCCCGCGCTCACCGCCCAGGGCGCCAAGCGGATCGAGTGCGAGGTCGTGCTCCTGGACCTGTCCCTCGACGACATGTCCCGTCCCGCCACCAACGTGGAGCTGCTGCGCGCCGCCGGCATGAAGGTGCTGATCTTCAGCATCGGCGAGAACGCCGCGCTGATCCGCGAGGCCCTGCGGGCCGGGGCGCTGGGCCTGGTGCGCAAGTCGGACCCGCTCGAGCACGCCATCGAGGAGGCCCGCAACATCGCCGAGGGCAAGCCCGTGATCACCAAGGAGCTCGCCGCCGCGATCGACGGGGACGTGGAGTTCTCCCGCGCCAGCCTCTCCCCCCGGGAGCAGGAGACCCTGCGGCTCTACGCCTCGGGCTTCGCCCAGGTCCAGGTCGCGCGCCGGATGGGGATCAAGCAGAGCGCGGTCAAGACGAACATCGACCGCATCCGCGAGAAGTACGCGCGCGTCGGGCGCCCGGCGCCCACCAAGATCGACCTGCGCATCCGGGCCATCGAGGACGGGCTCGTGGAGCCCACCGCGGACATCACCACGGCGGAGAAGCATCTGTGAGCCGCCCCTCGCCGCGGTGAGGACCACCGCTCCGTGAGCCACCTCGCGTCCCGGCCCCCGCTCGCCTACCGGAAGGTCCCGGCCCGGCGGCGCCGCAGCAGCCTCCTGGTGCCGACCTCGCCGCAGGAGCTGGGGATGAACTCCTACCGCATCCACCTGCTCGCGAACATCTGCCACGGGCTGGTCGTCGTCGCGCTCTTCCTGGAGGCCCTCACCATCGTCGGGGACCAGCTGCCCGCCTTCGATCGGTGGCACCTGGTGTTCCTGGTGGCGCTCATGCTCAACGGCTGCGCGATGCTCCTCCAGGGCGCCCGGCGGCAGGTGCGGATGTGGCCGGTGCTCGCGGCGCCGGTGCTCGTGGCGCTCGCCGTCCTGACCCTCCCGCTCGCCTGGACCGGCACCGCCCCGCCGCAGGACCCATGGGTGGAGCCCTTCATCCTGCTCGCGGCCGCCGCCACCGTGGTCGCGTGGAGCATCGAGCTGGCGGTCGCCTACCTGGTGTCCGTCACGGTGTTCTACGTCCTGGTCATGGTGCGCATCACGGAGGCCGCGGACGTGATGGGCGTGCTGTTCGACGCCACGAGCCGGATCGCGTTCGGCGTGGTCCTCGTGGTGCTGATCAGCCTGGTCTACCGGGGTGGGCAGAACGCGGACCAGGTCTACGCGGCCGCGATCGCGCAGGAGCTGCAGCTGAACCGCTCGCGCTCCCAGGCCGAGGAGCAGGAGCGGCTGGACCGGCTGATCCACGACAACGTCATGGCCGCCCTGCTCGACGCCGGGCGGGCCCCGGGGCCCGTCCAGCGGCGCACCCGGGAACTGGCGCAGCGGGCCCTCGAGGTCCTCGCCATCGAGGAGCGCCGCGCCGAGGGCAAGGGCACCACCATGGTGCACACCCTGCTGGACGACCTGCTCGAGGCCCTGTCCCCGTGGCGCAGCCGGGTGCGCTTCAACAGCATCACCCCCTACATCAGGCCACCGGGCGAGCCGCGGCCCCTCATCCCCGTGGAGACGGCGCAGGCGCTCGTGCAGGCGGTCACCGAGGCGGTCTCCAACAGCGCCCGGCACGCCGGCACCGCGGTCACCTACGTGACCATGGACGGCGACGTGTGCCCGCCCACCCCCATCAATCCCGAGGGCTTCTTCCTGCGCTTCCAGGTGCTCGACCGCGGCCGCGGGTTCCAGGTCCGCAGCATCGACTCCCGCCGGCTCGGGGTGCGCGTGTCCATCCTGGGCAACGTGCGCCACGTGGGCGGGGCGGTGGACGTCGACAGCGCACCGGGGCGCGGCACCCGCGTGACGATCCTCTGGCCCCGGGACGCCCAGCCGTGATCTCCCGCGCCCTCTTCCACCCCCTGAGCCTGGTGGCCGCCGCGGTGTTCTTCCTGATCCCCGTGGTGCTCGGGGTGCTGCAGACGCCCAGCATGGTGAAGCCGGACCTCATGCAGGCCGCGCTCGTGACCTACGTGGTCGCCGTGGCCCTGGTCGTGTACCCCTACGGGCAGCGCCGGCTGCCCGACCTGCCCGCGGCCCTGGGCGTGCTCCTCATGCTGGTCTCGATCCAGCGCTCCTACGACGCGCTGAACCCCCAGGCGGAGCTCTTCGGGGGCCAGTGGTTCACCCTGGGCTTCGACGGCTTCCTCGTGGCCCTGGGCATCCGGCGCCGCGCCGGGTGGGGCTGGGCCACGCTCGTCATCGCGGTGGCCGTGTCCATGACGTGGGGCGCCCGCTCCGCGCTCGGCCTCTGGGACGCCGCGCTGACGAACGCGGCGGCGGCGGCCCTGCTGCTCGCGAGCCAGCTCATCGCCCACGAGTACGACCGCGCCTCCGCGGCGTTCGCCGAGGCCCGGGACATGGTGATCTCCGCGCGCTCCCACGACGAGGCCGAGAAGGACACGGTCAACGCCTCCGTGCAGCGCGTGCACGAGGTGCGCCGCCTCGCGGGCGGGCTGCTCGAGCGGATCGCGCACGACCCCTCCCCGGTCTCCGAGTACGAGATCGAGCAGTTCCGGCTCACCGAGGCGCAGCTGCGGGACTCGATCCGGGGCCGCTCGATCGCCACCCCCTACCTGCTCGAGGTCACGCGGGCGGCGCGGGCCCGGGGCGTGCAGGTGGACATCCTGGACGAGCGCGGCAAGCCCCTGCCCACGGCGGTGCTGCGCGCGGCCACCCGCCAGGCCATGGAGGTGCTCAACGCCGCGACCTCCGGGTCGGTCACGATCCGCGCCTTCCCGGAGGGAGAGCCGGCCGCGGTGTTCATCGTCCACGACGGCAACGCCGGGGACGAGGAGCCCGTGGCCATCGAGATCGCCGACGGCACCGGCGAGGTCTCCCGGTTCTGACCGGCTCCACCGTCCGCGGTGCGGGCGCCCGCACTGCACGCGGGAGCGGAGTCCCGTCCCCGGGCGGCACCGTCCACAGGGGGCCGCGCCCGCCCCGGCCCGCCGTCCGGGCTCCCTACCGTGGCCCCATGGACACCGACTCCGCCGGGCACGGCCCGCACCCCGCCGACGACCGCACGGCTCCCCACGGCCTTCCCGGCGCTGAGGACCACCGGTCCCCGGGCCGCGCCCTCCGCGCCGACGGGACCCGCTGCCCCGTCGACGCCGGCCGCACCGACGACCACCGGTCCCCTCACCGAGCCCTCCGCGCCGACGGGACCCGCTCCCCCGACGACGCCTTCCGAGCGGTGCTCTGCGGGGACGGCCTGCGCCGCTGCCCGTGGGCGCCCACCGGCCCGGCCGCCCTCGAGGAGCACGACCGGCGCTGGGGCGCACCGCCCACGGGCGCCGCCGGCTGGTTCGAGGCCCTCAGCCTGGAGATCTTCCAGGCGGGGCTGGCCCGGTGGAGCATCGCCCAGCGCCGGGAGGGCCTGCGCCGGGCGCTGCGGGACTTCGACCCCGCGGAGATCGCCCGGATGACGGAGGACGACGTCGACGAGCTGCTCCTGGATCCCGGTGTCATCCGCAACCGGGTCAAGATCGAGGCCGTGGTGCACAACGCCCGCGCCTGCCGCGGGCTCGGACCCGAGGACTGGGCGGCGCACGTCGCGGACCTGCGGCCGGCCGCCGCCGAGCCGCCCCCGACCGTGCTGGCGGAGGCCAGCCGCTCCCCCGAGGGGGACCGGCTGGCCGCCCGGCTCAAGGAGCAGGGCCTCGTGTTCGTGGGGCGCACCACCGCGCACCGGTTCCTGCTCCGCACCGGGGTGCTCCCCGGGCACCTCGAGGGGTGCTTCAGGTCCGGGACTGGAAGCGGAGGATGCGGGTGACGGCCTCCGCCACCCGGTCGGGCCCCGCGGCGAAGGACAGCCGGACCGTGCGGTGGCCGCGCGCGGCGTCGAAGTCCAGTCCCGGCACGACCGCGACCGCCTCCTCCTCGAGCAGCCGGCGGCACCACTGCAGGGAGCTCCCGTGCCGCTCGAGCTGCTCGCCGAGGTCGGCGTAGAGGTAGAACGCCCCGTCCGCCGGGGCGACCTCCCCCCACCGGAGCGCGGGCAGCGCCTCCAGGAGCAGGCTCCGGGAGCGCGCGAACTGCTCGACCGCCCGGTCCGCCTCGGCGTAGGCGTCCGGCGTGAAGGCCTCCACGGCGGCGAGCTGCGCCGCGGCGGGCGGGCAGAGGCTGAGGTTGCCGGCCAGCGCGTCGACCGCGGCCGCGAGGTCCCGGGGCAGCAGGGCCCAGCCCAGCCGCCACCCGGTCATCCCCCAGTACTTGGAGAACGAGGAGATCACCACCGCCTCGCGGTCGTGCTCCCACGCGCTGGTGCCCCGGTACGTCCCGCCGCCGCGCGGGCCGCCGCTTTCCGGGGCGGTGTGCACGATCCCGTGGTAGATCTCGTCGCTGATCAGGCGGGTCCCGTGCTCGGCGCACCACCGGGCCAGCGCCGCCAGCTCCGCGGGCTCGAGCACGGTGCCGGTCGGGTTCGCGGGGCCGGCCACCACCAGGCCCTGCAGCGGCCCGTGCGCGGCGACCGCGGCGTCGAGCATCCCGGGCGTGGGCTGGAAGCGGGTCGCCGCGCCGCAGTCGAGCTCCACCACGTCGGCGCCCAGCGCGGCCAGGGTGTTGCGGTAGGCCGGGTAGCCCGGCCGGCAGACCGCCACCCGGTCCCCCGCGTCGAAGGCCGCCAGGAAGGAGAGCACGAGCGCCCCGGAGGCCCCCGTGGTGATCGCGACCTCCTCAGGCCGGACGTCGAGCCCGTACCACCGGGCGTAGTGGCCGGCCACCGCCCGGCGCAGCGGCTCGATGCCGAGGGCGGGGGTGTAGCCCAGCCCCTCGTTGCGGGCGTGCACCCGGGCGGCCGCCCGGGCCACGGCGCCCGGGGCGCCGCCGGAGGGCTCTCCGGCGCAGAGGGAGACCACGTCCCGGCCGGCGGCCCGCAGGCGCTCGACGTCGGCGAGGATCTCCATCACCCGGAACGGCGGCACCGCCGAGCGGGCGGAGGGGCGGGGCGGCGGGTGCGGAGGCATGCGCCCAGCCTACGGCCGCCGTCGCCCGCCGTCGCCCGCCGGAGCGCGGTCACGCCTCGCCGTCGTCGTCATGGGCACATCGGGGGACAGACTTTTGTCCAGGCCTCCGCAATACTGGTCCCAGTCCTGGACGTCAGGAGGTCGCGCTGAGGCGGTCCTCCGGGCGTGGGGGGACAGGTCTCCGGCAGCAGTGCCGGAGGCCGACGGGCAGGTTGCCACCGCGGCCGGCGTCGCACGAGTGATCCATCGTGAATGAGATGTGTGATTGTGTCTGGGGGGATTTCAATCACGGGTCCACCGGAGATGGGACGCCGGGCGCGGGAAGCCACCGCCCTGTTCCACGTCGGTGCGGCGCCGGGCCTCGGCCCGGCGGGGAGAGCCGCGGGACGTGGCGGCACGCGCGTCGACGACGCAGCACACGGCCCCGCACCGATCGGTGCGGGGCCGTTGCCGTGCCGCCGGGGCCCCGTTCCGCCGGGGCCGGGGCTCAGTCCAGCAGCAGCGCCGGTTCCTCGAGGATCCGGGCGACGTCCGCGGTGAAGCGGGCCGCGAGGTCCCCGTCGACCACGCGGTGGTCGAAGGACCCGCCCAGCGTGGTCACCCAGCGGGGCACCACGGCGCCGTCCACGACCCACGGCTTCTGCTTGATGCTCCCGAACGCGATGATCGCCACCTCGCCGGGATTGATGATCGGCGTGCCGGTGTCGAGGCCGAGGGCCCCGATGTTGGTCACGGTCAGGGTGCCGCCCTGCATGTCCGCCGGCTGGGTCCGTCCCGCCCGGGCGGTCCGCGAGAGCTCGTCGAGGGCCACGGCCAGCTCCCGCAGCGAGAGGTCCTGGGCGTCCTTGACGTTCGGGACCATGAGCCCGCGCGGTGTGGCCGCCGCGATGCCGAGGTTGACGAAGTGCTTGACGAGGATCTCCTCGTCCGTCCACGTCGCGTTGACCATGGGGTTGCGGGCCGCGGCCCACAGCACGGCCTTCGCGAGCACCAGCAGGGGCGTGACCTTGACGCCCTCGTAGTCCGGGGCGGCCTTGAGCCGCCGGACGAACTCCATGGTGCGCGTGGCGTCGACCTCCACGAAGACCGAGGCGTGCGGGGCGCTGAACGCGCTGCGCACCATGTTCTGCGCCGTGGCCTTCCGCACGCCCTTGACGGGGATCCGCTCGATCCGCTCCTCCGGGGCCGCGGGGCGGCGCCGGTCCCCGGCCTGGCCCAGCCGCGCCACGTGGGCCAGCAGGTCCTGCTTGGTGATCTGCCCGGCCGCGCCCGTCGCGGGGACGTCGGCGAGGTCGACGCCCAGGTCCTGCGCGGCCTTCCGGACGGGGGGCTTCGCGAGCGCCGGGCGGCGCGGGACGCCCTCCCCGGGCGCGGGCCCGTCCGCGCGGCCGGGCCGGCGCCATACGCCGCTGTCCCCGGCCAGGCGGGCGGCGCGCCCGGCGATGCCCTGGGCGGCCGTGCCGATCCCCCCGCCGAGCCCGGCCCCCAGCGGGCCCCGGGACAGCTTCTCCGACCACCCCGCGGGACGGGACGGCTCGGGCTCGGGAGCCGGCGGCTGGGCCGCCCGGCGGCGCCGGCGCACGGGATCGGCCTTGGGCCCGGAGCCGACGAGGGGGCGGTCCGCGCCGGGCTCCCCGCCCTCCCCCGGCACTCCGGGGACACCGGCGGCCGGGGCGGGGTCCGCCGCCTCACCCGGTGAGCCCACGGCGATGATGGGGCTGCCGACCTCGACGGTGCTGCCCTCGGGGACCAGCAGGTCCAGGACGGTCCCCGCGTACGGGGACGGCAGCTCGACCACCGACTTCGCGGTCTCGATCTCGACGAGGACCTGGTTGACCGTCACGGTCTCCCCCGGCGCGACCTTCCACGCGAGGATCTCCGCCTCGGTCAGGCCCTCGCCGACGTCGGGCAGGTTGAAGATCTGGGGCATGTCGGTACTTCCTCTCTCGCGCGGCACCCGGGCCGGCTGCGGTGCCGCCGGCCCGGGCTCCGGCGGGCGGGTCGGCGGGGTCAGTAGGCGAAGGACCGGTCCAGGGCCTCGAGGACGCGGTCGAGGTCCGGCACGTAGCGGTCCTCGACGGCGGCCACCGGGTACGGCAGGTGGAAGGCGCCGACCCGCAGCACCGGTGCCTCGAGGGAGTAGAACGCCCGCTCGGTGATGCGGGCGGCGATCTCCCCGCCGAGGCCGCCGAACGTCGGGGCCTCGTGCGCGACGACGAGGCGGCCGGTCCGGCGCACGGAGTCCTCGAGGGTGTCGAAGTCGATCGGCGACAGCGAGCGCAGGTCGATGACCTCGACGCTGCGCCCGTCCTCCTCCGCGGCCTGCGCCGCGGCGAGCGCGACGGGCACGAGGGGCCCCCAGGCGACCACGGTGGCGTCCTCGCCGGGCCGGACGACCTGCGCGGAGAACGGGTCGGCGGTCGGGCGCTCGGCGTCGACCGCGCCCTTGAGCCAGTACCGCCGCTTCGGCTCGAAGACGATGACGGGGTCCTCGCACGAGATGGCCTGCTGGGTCATCCAGTAGGCGTCCTGGGCGTTGGACGGCGTGAGGATGCGCAGCCCCGCGGTGTGCGCGAACAGGGCCTCCGGGGACTCGGAGTGGTGCTCCACCGAGCCGATGACCCCGCCGTACGGGATGCGGATCGTCACGGGGACGGTGACGTCCCCGTTGGTGCGGTTGCGCATCTTGGCCAGCTGCGTGGTGATCTGGTTGAAGGCCGGGAAGGAGAAGCCGTCGAACTGGATCTCGCACACGGGCCGGTAGCCGCGCAGCGCGAGGCCGATGGCGGTCCCCACGATCCCGGCCTCCCCCAGCGGGGTGTCCATCACGCGGTGCGCGCCGAAGTCCGCTTTGAGCCCCTCGGTGACGCGGTAGACGCCGCCCAGGGAGCCGATGTCCTCGCCCATGAGCAGCACCCGGGGGTTCTCCTCCATGGCCCGGCGCAGGCCCGCGTTGACCGCCTTCGCGATCGTCAGGTCGGGGGCGGTGCTCATGCGAGGTCCTCCTCGGTGCCGGCGGTCCGTGCGTCGGGCACCCCGGCCACGGGGTCGGCGGCCACGGTCAGCCCCGAGGCCTGCGTGCCCCGGTCCGGTCCGGTGCCGGCGTCGTCGTCGGTGTCGTCCGTGTCGTCGTCCGTGTCGTCGGCGAAGCCGGCCTGGTAGGCCGCGTACCAGGCGCGCTCCTCCTCCACGAGGGAGTGGCGCTCGGCGTAGGGCCGGTCGAAGAAGTCCTCGAACTCGGGCGGGTCCATGGCCAGCACGAGCGCGCGGGCCTGGTCGGCGAACACCTGGGCGTCGGCCGCGACCTCGGCGAAGAAGTCGTCGCCGGTCCCGTGCGCCTCGCGCAGGTGCGCCTCGAGCCGGAGCAGCGGATCGAGTGCGCTCCAGCGGCTCTCGTCCTCCCGCTGCCGGTACTTGGTGGGGTCGTCCGCGGTGGTGTGGGCCCCGAGCCGGTAGGTCTCGGCCTCCACGAGCACGGGGCCCTGCCCGGCGCGGGCCTTCTCGAGCGCGTACCGCGAGGCCGCCAGGACCGCGAGGACGTCGTTGCCGTCCACGCGGAGGCCCTCGAAGCCGTACCCGGCGGCGCGCTCGGCCAGGGGCACGCGGGACTGGGTGCTGAACGGCACCGAGATGGCCCACTGGTTGTTCTGCACGAAGAAGACCACCGGGGCGTCGTAGGACGCGGCGAAGACCATGCCCTCGTGGACCTCGCCCTGGGTGGAGGTGCCGTCCCCGAAGTAGACGACCGCGGCGGCCGGCTCGGCCTCCCGGCCCTCCGCCTCGGCGGCCCGCCGGTCCAGGTCGATGCCCATGGCGTAGCCCACGGCGTGCGGGACCTGGCAGCCGAGCACGATGGAGTAGACGTTCATGTGGTGCTCGCTCGGCTTCCAGCCCCCGGCGCTGTGCCCGCGGAACACGGTGAGCAGCTCGGCGGGCTCGACGCCCCGCTCGATGGCCACGGCGTGCTCGCGGTACGTCGGGAAGACGTGGTCGGCCGGGCGCAGCGCGCGGGCGGAGCCCACCTGGGCGGCCTCCTGCCCGCGCATCGGCGCCCAGAGCACCAGCTGACCCTGCCGCTGGAGGTTGGTCGCCTCCTCGTCGAAGCGGCGGGCCAGCGCCATCGAGCGGTACAGCTCGCGCAGCTGGTCGGCGCCGACGTCCTGCACGTACGGGGACAGGACCGGGTCCTCGCTCCGGCGGCCGTCCCGGTCGAGGAGCCGGACCAGGCGCGTGCGCACCTCCGGGGTCGGCACGGTGCGGCCCGGCGCCTGGGCGGCCGGGGACGATGGAGCGGCATCCATGGGCGGGACGTCCTTTCGGGTTGCTCGGGAGGGAGCCGGGCCGGCGGGGCCGCGGCTCAGAGCACGGGCGGGTGGGGGAACTGCGCGCACAGCTCCAGGAACCGGGTGTTGGCCTCCGGCTCCCCGATCGTCACGCGCACGCCCTCGGCGCCGAAGCGGCGCACGGACAGCGCGTGGGCGTCGCACAGCTCGGCGAAGCCGCCGCTGTGCTCCCCCAGGTTCAGCCACACGAAGTTGGCCTGCGTCTCGGGGTACGGCCAGCCGAGCTCGTCGAGCCCGGCGAGGACCCGCTTCCGCTCGTCGACGACCCGCTGGACGCGCTCGGCCACCTGGTCGTAGTGGCGCACGGAGGCGATCGCCGCGCGCTGGGCGAGGTCGGTCACGGAGAACGCGGGGGACGCCTGGCGCAGGTACTGGGTGATGCCCTGGCCCGCCACGGAGTAGCCGATCCGGAGGCCGGCGAGACCGTGGGCCTTGGAGAACGTCCGCAGCACGACGACGTTGGGGTGCTGCCGGTAGAGGTCGATGCCGTTCACCAGGTCGTCGCGGCGCTGGAACTCCTGGTACGCCTCGTCGATCACCACCACCACGTCGCGCGGCACGGCGGCGAGGAACTCCTCGACCTGCGCGGTGGTGAGGCTGGGACCCGTCGGGTTGTTCGGCGTGCACAGCAGCACGACCTTCGTCCGCTCGGTGACCGCGGCGGCCATGGCCTCGAGGTCGTGGGAGCCGTCCCGGCGGTTCGGGACCGGCACGCCCAGCCCCCCGGAGAGCCCGATGCTGATGGGGTAGGCCTCGAAGGAGCGCCACGCGTGCACCACCTCGTCCGGGGTGCCGTCCTCGCCGGTGCCCACGAAGGCGCCCAGCAGCTGGTTGAGCGCGCCGAGGCTCCCGGCGCCGGTGACGATGTCCTCGGCGGGCACGCCCAGGAACTCGCCGAGGACCTCCCGCAGCTCCGCGGAGGTCGTCTCGGGATAGCGGTGCACCGCGTCCCAGTCGGCCAGGACCTCCTTGACGGCGGGCACGGGCCCGAACGGGTTCTCGTTGGAGGACAGCTTGTAGGAGACGAGTCCGTCCACCACGACCGGGGGCTTGCCGGCGGCGTAGCGGGGAAGCCGGGACAGAGCGGGGCGCGGCCGGACCGCCGAGGTGGTGGCGGTGGTCGGGCCCGAGGCCGGGGCGGAGCCGGCCAGGGTGCGGGTAGCGTCGCTGGTACTCATGGAGGTCATGCTATCCCCCGCTCCCCGGGGGTCCCGGACGGATGACGCCCCTCCGGACGACCCGGTGGTTTTCGGCGCGAAAGCTACAACCGGGTCCCGGGAAAGTTGGCGGCGGACGACAAATCGTCCGCCGGGGCGGGGCCGCGGGCCGTGGGAGAATGTGCCCATGCCCAACACCGATCGCATCCTGTCCTCAGGGCGCGCGGCGCTCGCCGCCGCCGTCCCGCCCGTCGCGCTGGGACCGCTCGACGGCCGCTACCAGCCGGTGGCCGCCCCGCTGGTCGACCACCTCTCCGAGGCCGCCCTCAACCGCAACCGCGTGCACGTGGAGGTGGAGTGGTTCGTCCACCTCGCCGAGCGTTCAGTACTGCCGGGCCTGGCGCCCCTGACCGCGGAGCAGACCGCCGGGCTGCGCCGGATCGTCACGGACTTCGACACCGCCTCGATCGCGGAGCTCGCGGAGATCGAGGCCGTGACGGTCCACGACGTCAAGGCCGTGGAGTACTACATCGGCCGCCGGCTGCCCGCCCTGGGGCTGGAGCACCTCGTCCCCCTCGTGCACTTCGGCTGCACCTCCGAGGACATCAACAACCTGGCCTGGGCCCTCGGGATCAAGGACGCCACGACCGACGTGTGGCTGCCCGCCGCCCGGGCGCTCGTGGCCGACGTCGCGGCGCTGGCCGAGTCCGCGGCGGAGACGCCCATGCTCTCCCGGACCCACGGCCAGCCCGCCACGCCCACCACCCTGGGCAAGGAGATGGCGGTGGTCGCCCACCGGCTGGGCCGCCAGCTGACCCGGATCGAGCGCACGGAGTACCTGGGGAAGATCAACGGCGCCACGGGCACCTACGCCGCCCACTACGCGTCCGTCCCGGACGCGGACTGGACGGAGGTCTCGCGCAGCTTCGTGGAGGGCCTGGGGCTGTCCTGGAATCCGCTGACCACCCAGATCGAGTCCCACGACTGGCAGGCAGAGCTCTACGCCGACCTCGCCCGGTTCAACCGGATCCTGCACAACTTCTGCACCGACGTGTGGTCCTACATCTCGATCGGCTACTTCCAGCAGATCCCGGTGGAGGGCGCCACGGGCTCCTCCACCATGCCCCACAAGGTCAACCCCATCCGCTTCGAGAACGCCGAGGCGAACCTCGAGCTCTCCAACGCCCTGCTGGACGTCCTCGGCGCCACGCTGGTGACGTCCCGGTGGCAGCGCGACCTCACGGACTCCTCGTCCCAGCGCAACATCGGGGTGGCCTTCGGGCACTCCCTGCTCGCGGTCTCCAACGTGAGCAAGGGACTGGCCCGCCTGGACGTGGCGGAGGAGGCCCTGGCCGCCGATCTCGACGCGAACTGGGAGGTCCTCGCGGAGGCGGTCCAGATGGTCATGCGCGCCGAGGCCATCGCCGGCGTCGAGGGCATGGACAACCCCTACGAGCGGCTCAAGGACCTGACCCGCGGCCGGCGCGTGGACGCCGAGCGGCTCCAGGAGTTCGTGGCGGGCCTGGGCCTGTCCCCGGCCGCGGAGCGGCGGCTGTCCGGGCTGACCCCGGCCACCTACACGGGCGTCGCGGCGGAGCTCGTCCGCTTCCTGTGAGCCGGCGCCCCTCGGGGGCGCCGGCCGCCGGGGCGGGCGCGCGCCCGCTGCCCCGCGCCCCCCGGGGGACGGGCCGTGCGGTCCGTGCCGCACGGCCCCGGCCCTGCCGCGGTTCAGACGGACGGGAGGTCGTGCAGGTTGTTGCAGACGGTGTCCTCCGGGGCGGCCCACAGCCGCTTCTCGCACCCCGCGGAGACCACGCGGACCCGCAGCTGTCCCGAGGACCCCGGGACGTAGTAGAGGTGGACCCCGCTCTCGATGTCCCGGATGATCCGGGTGGTCGACCGCGGGGACCACACCTCGGCGGGATTGCACAGGGCGACGATGTTCCCGAGGGGGTCCGTGCGGACGCCCGTGACGGGTCGCTGGTCGGTCATCGGAAGAACTCCTGAGCTCGTGCCCCCGCCCGGCGCCACCGGCGGCGGGGAACTGCCTTATACCACTGTCCGAGCCTGTGCGCCACCCTCGACGGGGGTCGCGCTGCGGCCGTCGCGAATTCTGTTTGCTTTTGACGCCCTTCCGGCGTTCGCTTTTGACTCACAGCCCGTCGCCCGGGATCATCGGTGCCTGAACCCTCTCTCGCGGCGGACCTGGATCCGGGTCCGCGGGACCGGAGAGGGCGGTGCTCGGACCACGGCCTTCGGGGGAAGGCCGGCCCGGGCGCACCGGGGAACTGTGATCATGACATCGGGGGATCATGACAATGGATGGGGAACACTCGATCAGGCTGCGGCTGCTCGGCAACGTCGAGGTGGAGCTCGACGGGACCGTGCTGGCCCTGGGCCACCGGCAGCAGCGCCTGCTGGCCGCGCTCGCCGTCCTCGGCCCCAAGCCCCGCCGCTTCCTCGGCGAGCTGCTGTGGCCCGACCGGACCGCTGAGCGCGCCATGGGGAGCCTGCGCACCACCGTCTTCAACCTCGCGCGCCAGGTCCCCGGGGCCGTCGGGACCCGCGGCAACAACATCGCGCTCGCGGAGCCGGTCACCGTGGACCTGCACGAGCTGCGCGAGTCCCTGCACCGGGCGGCCTCCGCCACGGCGCCCGTGGCGGAGGACCCCTGGTTCCTGTCCCCCGACGGCGCCCAGCTGCTGCCCGGCTGGTACGACGCCTGGGTGATGGCCGAGCAGGACCGGCTGCGGACGCTGTACGTCAACGCCGTGGAGCATCTCGCCCGGCTCTCCCTGGAGCACGGCGACTTCTACCGGGCCCACGTGCTCGCCGACAACGTCCGGGCCATGGACCCCCTCCGCGAGAGCGCGGTCCGGGTGTCGATCGAGGCGGACCTGGGCCTGGGCAACAACGCCCCCGCCCTGCAGACCTTCCGCAGCTTCTGCAGCACGATGGCCGACGAGCTCGGAGCGCCGCCCTCCCCCCAGATCACCCAGCTGATGGGCCACATCCGCAGCGCCTGAGGACCCGGCACCCGGAGCGCTCCCGCCCGGAGCGACAGCCGCGTCCGGAGCAGCGCCCTCCCGAGCATCCCCGCCCGGAACCGTCCCGCGCGGAGCGGTCCCGACGACGGAGTTCCGGCCGGCGGAGTTCCGGCCGGCGGAGTTCCGGCCGGCGGGGGGACGGTGTCCCCGCGGCCCGCTGGCGGGCCGCGGGGACACCTCCTGGCTGTTCATGACCGGGTCATCGTCCCGAGGTCACCGCGGGCGCCGCCGAGCGCACCGGGATGCCGCGCCAGGTGGTGTGGGGCAGCAGCTGCTCGCCCTTCATCACGAGCGACAGCGCGTCCACCGAGGCGCCTGCGCCCACGGTCGTGTCGTACAGCACGATCGAGCGCGCGCCGACACTGGCCCCGGGCAGGATCTCCACGTGGGACATCTTCATCACGCGGTCCTCGAAGAGGTGCGTCTGCAGCGACACGTCCGTCGAGACGGCGGCGTCGTCGCCGATGTGGACGAGGTCGAACTCGGTCAGGTACGTGGTGCCGATGTAGGTCCGCTTCCCGATCTGCGCGCCGAACAGGCGCAGGACCGGCCCGATGAGGGGCGTGCCCACGAGGCCGCCGATGAGGGCGGGGACCGCCGCGGACTCGTACACGCCGGTGACGAACTCGCTGCGCCGGACGAAGTTGTCCCACAGCGGCTCGACGCGCTGGCGGTACCGGCCCACGATCGCCCACTTCAGGACGACGACGGCGAGGACCACGGTCAGGCCGGTGGCCAGCGCGATGAGCGGCAGCACGGCGACGAAGCCGAGCAGCGTCAGCTCGGGCACCAGGGCCACGGACGCGAGCAGGCCCAGGTAGCCGATCAGGCCGATCAGCGCCGGCGGGACGGTGATGCGCAGCGCCTCGATGACGAGGCGGGCCGCCACCTTGCTGCGCGAGGGCCGGAAGGTGAGGCTCTCGTCGTAGTTGCCGCTGTCCTGCCGCCGCGGCAGGAACATGGCGGGCGAGCCCAGCCAGGACGTGCCGTCCGGCACGTCGGCCGGCGGCACGGAGGCGACGCCCACCAGGGAGCCCTCGCCCATCCGCGTGCCCGAGGGCACGAACGCCGCGTTGCCCACGAACGAGCGGTCGCCCACCACGGTGCGCTCCATGTAGAGGTGGCCGTGGTGGTAGACGGCGCTGCCGACGCTGGCCATGTCCGCGACGAAGCTGCCCTCGCCGAGGGTGAGGAGGTCCGGGTCGATGTGCCCGACCGTGGAGACCTCGGAGCGCGGGCCGACCTTGGCGCCCAGGGCGCGCAGCCAGGGCACGGTGTACATCGTGGCGTACAGGGCGTTCGTGCTCTCCAGGCTGGTGGAGAGCAGCTGGTCGGCCATCCACTTGCGCACGCCCAGCCCGCTGCGCACGGCGTGGATGCCGGTGGGCGTCCGGCGCAGGACGAGCTTGCGGCCGATCGCGACCACGGCGCAGACCGTGAGCACGTAGACGATGCCGACCGCCGGGGTGAGGGCGAGCCCCACCGGCAGACCGAACTCGAGGGCCGCGACCCAGATCATGAGGAAGGACGGGAGCACCAGGACGAAGGGCATGACCTCGAGGACCATCCAGCCCAGGAGCAGCCCCGCCGCGAGCGGGGCGGGCCAGCGGCCGCTGGGCAGCGGGCGCCGCTCCATCCGCTCGAGCAGCTCGTCGTCGCCGTCACCGGGCCGGGCCGGGGAGCCCAGCCAGTGCTCGCCGGCGGGGATCGACTGGTTGCGGGAGGCCAGGGACTGCTCGCCCAGGCGGGCGCCGTCCTCGATCCGGGCGCCCGGCTGCAGCAGGGCGTTGGCCCCCACGAAGGCGTCCTCGCCGATGTGCACCGGCGCGATGGTCACCCACCCCTCCTCGACCTGGGCGGTCTGCACGGAGGAGTTGTAGCCGATGCTGGCCCGGGAGCCGATGGTGACGAGCGAGGGCAGCCCGATGGCGGCGGTGCCCACGTGGGCGTCCGGGCCGATCCTCGCGCCCAGCAGGCGCAGGTACACGGCGGCCAGCGGGGTGCCGGTCAGGAGACTGAGCGGCGAGAGCCGGGTCAGGCCGTCGATGCACCACAGCAGGAAGTACTGCCGGCCCCAGAGGGCGTGGTGGCCGGGTCTGACGAGGCGGCCCAGCACCCGGGAGCCGAGGAACGGCAGGAAGAAGCGGGCGAGCACCGAGACCAGGACGCCCACCAGGAGCATGTCCCACATCAGGGCGTAGCTGAACTGCCCGCCGTAGGAGTACAGCACCGCGGCAAGCGGGGAGCCCACGAGCATGGCCGCCAGGACCAGCGTGGTCACCTGCGCGATGCCGCACAGCGCCACCCGGCCGCTGGTGTGGTGCAACGGCGCGGGCCGGTCGTCCGGGGCGGCCACGGCCGGCACGGCCGCCGGGGCGGCGTCCAGGTGCCGCGCCAGGTCCCGGACGGTGGGGTAGGTGTAGATGTCCGCGATGGAGATGTCCTGGTCCGGGTGCGCCCGGCGCAGCTCGGACGTGGCGGTCGCGGCGAGCAGGGAGTGCCCGCCGAGCTCCATGAAGAAGTCGGCCTCCACGGAGAGCTGGTCCTCGGGGATCCGGAAGACCTTCGACCACACCTCCGTGATCCCCCACTCGGTCTGCGTCTCCGGCGGGACCAGGCCCATCGTCGTCACGAAGCGGGGCGTGCTGGGGTCCGGCAGGTTCTTCCGGTCCACCTTGCCGCTGACCATCATCGGCATCGCGGGCAGGATCTCGTAGAAGGACGGCACCATGTACGGCGGCAGCGCCGCGACCACGGAGTCGTGCAACAGCTCGAAGAGGGCGCGCTCGTCGCGCACCGGGGCGCGCAGGGTGAGGAACGCCGCGACGTCGTCGCCGCCGGAGACGAGCTTCACGGCGGCGTCGGCCACCGCGTCCTCCCGGCGCAGCACGTTCTCGATCTCCTGCAGGTCCGCGCGGTGACCGCGGATCTTCACCTCGCTGTCGGCGCGGCCGAGGTACTCGATCTCGCCGTCGGGCATGAACCGGCCCAGGTCGCCGGTGCGGTAGATCCGCCCGGCCCGGGGCCCGTCCGGGTGCGGCCGGAACCGCTCCTCGGTGACGTGCGGCAGGTTGACGTAGCCGCGGGCCACGCCCGGGCCGGCGATGCAGATCTCGCCCGGCTCGCCGTCGGGGACCTCGTTCATCTCCTCGTCGAGGATCCGCACCTCGTAGGTGGGCAGGGGCTTGCCGATGGTCACGGGCCGGCCGGGGGCCAGCTCGCCCCACGTGGCCGTCACGGTGCCCTCGGTGGGGCCGTAGGTGTTGAGCATCCGCCGCTCGGGCGTGGACCACCGCTCCACGAGATCGGCGGGGCAGGCCTCACCGCCGACCAGGATGCTGCGGATGCGGGGCAGGTCGTGCTCCAGGGTGGCCAGCACGGTCGGCACGCAGTAGAGCACGGAGATCTCCATGCGCTGCAGGAACTCGGCGAGCCCCTGTCCCAGGCGGGAGTCGTCGGTGGGGCCGGCCACCAGGGAGGCGCCCACGGCCCAGGTGGGCCAGATCTCCTCGATGGAGAAGTCGAACGCGATGGTCATCCCCTGGTAGACGCGGTCCTCGGACCGGACGTCGTAGACCTCGGGGACGATCTCGATGAAGTTGCAGATGCTCGAGTGCGCGACCTCGACGCCCTTGGGGCGGCCGGTCGAGCCCGAGGTGTAGATGATGTAGCACGTGGGGTCGCCCTCGTGGCGGACCGCCGGGCGGTGCGCGGGCGCCTCCTCGAGCCGCTCGCCGATCCGGCCGACGTCGACGACGTCGGCGGGTGCGTCCTCGACCACGGCCACGAACTCGGCGGAGGTCAGCATGAGGGACAGGTCCGAGTCCTCGGCGATGAACTGCACGCGGTCCGCGGGCAGGTTCGGGTCGATCGGGACGAAGGTGGCGCCCGTCTTGAGGATCGCCAGGAGGGACGCGTAGAGCATCGTGGAGCGCTGCAGCAGGATCCCGACGCGGTCCCCCGCGCTCAGGCCGTAGCCGGCGATCAGGTGGGCCAGCCGGTTGGCGAGCTCGTCGAGCTCCGCGTAGGTGTAGGCCCGGCCGTCGGCGTGCAGCGCCTGCGCATCGGGAGTGAGATCGCAGCTGCGCTCGAAGAAGTGGTGCAGCCGGGTGGGCTTCGTCTCCGCGCTCCGGGCGCCTCGGCGGGAGGGCTCGGTCCAGGGGAGCGCGGCGGCGGGACCTCCTGTCGCCGCGGCCTCGTCCCACAGCACTCGCTCTGCCGCCGCGGCCTTGTCGCGGCGGGAAGAGCGATGTGGCACTGAGGTCATGTCCAACTCCTTTCGATGCACGGACACCGGTGTCACCGGCACGTCCGTTCTACGGAGGGGGGTGTTATGACCTCCTCACGGATCCGTCACGCTGCCGTTATTCCGCCGTTATCGATGCGTTTGCCGCCCGAGCCGCCAGGGGAGATGCCGACCGCCCGATCGGTTTCCGGTGGTGAAGATCACAGGGCCTCGTCTCGCTCAACGAGACGTTTTCGACTGCAATCGCGGGGTTCCCGGATCGGGGCCGGACGTTCCCGGCCCGGCGGCGGGGCGCGCCGCCGGGCCGGCGGCGGAGCGCCGGAGCCCCCGGCCCGGCCACGGTTCGGGGGACGGAGGAATTCCCCGTGTTACTTTTCGTGAACGCCCGCCGGACGGCCCCCGCACGCACGAGGCCCCCGGGCGGGAGCAGGAACCGTCCGGTCCTGTCCCCGCCCGGGGGCCTCGTGCGTCCGGCGCGCGGCGCGGCGCCGCTCAGCCGGCCGGGGAGCCCCGGTCCTCGTCGTCGCCGGACGGGGTCGTCGCGGCACGGTCCGGCCGGGACGCCCAGGTGAGGTAGCCGCCGTCGAGGTTCACGACGGCGCGGCCGTGCTGGGCCAGGACACGGGCGGCGAGGTAGCCGCGCAGGCCGGCCTGGCAGTGCACCACGATCTCGCCCTCCGGCAGCTCGTCGAGGCGGTCCCGGAGCCGGTCCAGCTCGATGTTGATCCCGCCGGGGATCGGCATCGACGCGTGCTCGCCCGGGGTGCGGACGTCCAGCAGGGTCGCGCCGGCGGCGAGGCGGTCGTCCAGCTCGTGCCACTGGACGGTCTCGACGAGCCCGTCCCGGTGGTTGCGGTCGATGTAGCCGAGCATGTTCACGGGGTCCTTCGCGGAGCCGTAGAGCGGGGAGTAGGCGAGCTCGAGCTCGGCGAGGCCGGCCGCCGGGATCCCGCCGGTGATGGCGGTGGCGATGACGTCGATGCGCTTGTCCACGCCCGCCCCGCCCACCCCCTGGGCGCCGAGGATCGCGTCGTCCTCCGGGTCCACGAGCAGCTTCAGGGCCATGCCCTCCGCCCCGGGGTAGTAGCCGGCGTGGTTCGCCGGGTGCGTGTGGACGGCCCGGTAGGGCCGGCCCGCGGCGCGCAGCCGCTTCTCGTTCCAGCCCGTGGCCGCGACCGTGAGGCCGAAGACCCCGACCACGGACGTGCCCAGCACCGGCCGGTCGGACACGTCCATGCCGGCGATGACGTCGGCGACGAGCCGGCCCTGGAGGTTGGCCGTGTTGGCCAGGGCGACGAGCGTGGCGGAGCCGTCGAGGGCGTCGCGCTTCTCCACCGCGTCCCCCACGGCGTAGACGTCCGGGTCGGAGGTGCGCATGTGCTCGTCGACGACGATGCCGCCGCGCTCCCCGATCTCCAGGCCCGCCGCCCTGGCGAGCGTGCTGTCCGGGCGGACGCCGACCGCGGCGAGGACCACGTCGGCCGGCAGCTCCGTGCCGTCGTCGAGCGTCAGGGTGCGCTCCCCCACCTCGGTGACCGTGGTCCCCAGCCGCAGGTCCAGTCCGCGCTCGCGCATCAGGGTGTGCACGGGCTCGACCATCTCGGGGTCGAGCGGGGCCATGACCTGCGGCGCGGCCTCGACGAGGGAGACCTGCAGGCCGCGGTGGACGAGGTTCTCCGCGACCTCGAGGCCGACGTAGCCGCCGCCGACGACCACGGCGGAGCGGGCGCCCCCGGCCGCCGCCACGACCGCGTCGGTGTCCTCGATGTCGCGCAGCACGAGGGCGCGCTCCATGCCGGGCACGGGCGGGCGGACGGGGACGGCTCCCGGGGAGAGGACGAGGGCGTCGTAGCCCCGCTCCTCCTCCCGGCCCGAGGCGAGGTCCCGGACCCGCAGCACGTGCCGCTCCCGGTCGACGTCGACGACCTCGTGCCCCACGCGCACGTCGAGGCCGAAGCGGGCGCCGAGGGACTCCGGGGTCTGCAGGAGCAGCGCGGAACGCTCCTCGATCACGCCGCCCACGTGGTAGGGCAGTCCGCAGTTGGCGAAGGACACGTGGCCGCTGCGCTCGTACACCGTGATCTCGGCGTCCTCCAGCAGTCGGCGCAGACGGGTGGCCGCGGACATTCCTCCGGCGACGCCGCCCACGATGACGATTCTCATGGGCTCATGCTACCGGCGCCGCTCAGGCGGCCGCGCGGCCCCGCCCCGGCCAGCCCGGCGTCCTGAGCCGGCGCCGGAGGGTGCTGCCGGGCCGGGTCCCGGTGAACTCGCCGTCGGCGCCGCACGCCGCGACCCAGCCGGGGGCGTCCCGGCCGAGCACGTGCGCGGCGCGGGCGTAGGCCTGGGCCTCCACGGCGCTCGGCGCGGCGACGACGACCCGGTCCCACGGACTCTCCGCGGCGGCTCCGCTCACCGGGTCGACCAGGACGCCCCCGGAGCGCTCGACCACGGCGAGGCCCCGCCGCCCGCTCCAGACGAGGGCCGCCCGCACCCCGGGCTCCACCCCGGCGCCGGGACCCGCGGGCCGCGCCGTGCCGGCCGCCGGCGCGGCCGCGACCAGGGCGGCGGCCTCCTCGAGCGGTCCGCCCACGGCGCACGCTCCGCCGGCCTCGGCGACCAGCGCGTGACCGGGGTGCTCTTGCGCGAAGGCGTGGACCGTGCGGTCCGCCGTCCACGCGGCGGCGACCGCCGCGAGGTCCAGGACGGTGCCGCGGCCCATGCGCAGCCGCCGGGTGGGCGCGTCCAGCTCGAGGTGCCCGATCCCGGGCGCCGGGCGCGGGGCGAGCCCGTCCAGGGCCCGCCAGGCCGCCGCCCCGGTGGTGGGGTCGACGAGCCCGCTCGTGAGGCGGGCGGTCAGCAGGGCGGCGGCGACGAGCTCGGCCAGGACGGGCCCGACGACCACGTCGACGTCCCCGTGCTCGGCGAACCGGTTGAGCAGGGACAGCTCCGAGTCGATGCGCTCAGGGTCCACGGCCCGGGAGACCTCGCGGCGCACGCGCTCGGCCAGTCGGAGGGCCTCGGCCTGGAGGTCAGGGGCGGGGGCGCGCACGGCCCCGGCACCCGGGGCGCGGGGCGGGATCGGGGTGGGCATGACCGTCTCCTGGCGGTGGGGGGGGGAGGGAGAGACGCGCGGTGGTGGGAGGAGCAGCGGGCAGGTGCTGACGAGCATACGCGCGCGGGGTGCCGGCGGGCGGGAACGTGACCGGCCGTGACCCGGCTGTCATCCCGCCGTCATCCGGTCGTCATCCGGCCGTCGCGGCTGCGGACCGCGACCGGCCCGCGGCGGCGACGGGAACGGGCGCACCGGTCTCCGCACCGGTTCCCGCGCCGGTCCTCCCACCGGTCGGGAGGCTGGTCGGGAGGCCGATCGGGAGGACCGGCGGGATCCCGGCCGGGACCGCGCGGGCAACCCCGGCCGGCGCTGCGGCCCAGCGCAGCACGTCGGCCGGCCGGTTCGTGGTGAGCTGCTGGACGCCGAGCGCGCGGCACAGGTCCACGTCCCGCTCGGTGTCGACCGTCCAGACGCGCAGCACGCGGTCCTCGGCCCGCCACTGCCGCACCAGCTCGGGGCGGTCCCGGACGAGGTCCAGGCCCGGGCCCACCAGGTCCACGAGGCCCGCCGAGATCACGGGCAGCGCCGGCGGCACCACGAGACGCAGGCCGGCGTGCAGGACCGCCGCGGCCGCGCGGGCCACGCGCAGGCTCTCCCGGACCGTGCCGCGGGTGGTCGTCCCCACCAGCTGGCACACGTGCCGGGCGGGCACCGTCTCCAGGAAGTGCCGGACGGCGTCGGGGTGGAAGCTCATGAGCGAGACCGTGACGTTCTCCAGCCGCCCGGTCTCGGGGTCCCAGCCCTCCCGCATCAGCAGGCCCAGGACCTCCTCCTCGAGCCGGTGCCCGTACGGGCTGGGGTGCTTCGTCTCCACCGCCAGGCCCACGGGCCGGCCCGCGCCCCGCAGCAGGTCCAGGAGCTCCGGCAGGGTCAGCAGCTGGCGGTCCGGCGCGCCGTGGCCGGGCGGGATGCGCGTGCCCTTCCACGAGGTCCAGTCGAGCCGCCGCAGCTCGGCCAGCGTGCGGGCGGACACCGGGCCCCGGCCGTCGCTGGTGCGGCCCAGCTGGGCGTCGTGGTGCAGGACGAGATGGCCGTCGCGGCTGAGGTGGACGTCGCACTCCACGCCGTCGGCGCCGTCCAGCAGCGCCTGCACGTAGGCGGCCCGCGTGTGCTCCGGGAAGGCCGCGCTGGCTCCCCGGTGGGCGTAGACGATCGGCCGCACGGCGCTCCCTCGACTGTCGGTCGGGGCGCGGTGGGCCCCGCTTCACGCACCAGGCTAGGGAGACGCGGTGAACGCCGGACCACGCCCCGGCGGAGCTGTCGTGAACGACGACGACGCCCCGCACGGGGCGGGGCGTCGTGGTGCGGCGGGCAGGCGCGGCGCGGGACCTACTGCTCGCCGGTGATCTCGCCGTGGGCCGCGGCCACCGTGTCCGGCTTCCGGTCCCGCTTGCTCCGGCGGCCCTTCCGGTCGTCGAACCGGGGGGCCCGCTCCTCGAGGCCGAGCTCGGCGGGGAACGTCGTGGGCAGCGGCCCGAACGCCTCGTGGGTCGCGGCGATGACCTGCTTGGACATCGCCAGGTTCGCTCCCCCGCCGACGACCGCGCCCACGCCGAACGGCAGGGCACGGCCGAACACGGCCCCCGTCTGCTTGAGCAGGAAGCGCTTGACGAACATGTTGCGGATGATCCGGCTGACGTCGAAGGTCTTGGCGTCGTCCTTGCCCATCATGATGCCCCAGGAGGACATCATGCCCTTGCCCTTGGTGCCGCTGGCCAGGATCTGGTTCATCACCTGGCGCCCGTCCTCGCCGAGCATGAGGGCCATGACCATGGTGCGGGTCTTCTCCGGGTCCTCGGTGTGCACCCCGTGCAGCTCGGCGATCGCCTGGGCGTACAGGGCGGTGGCCTCGAGGTAGCCGACCACCGCGAAGGAGGACAGCCCCAGGGAGGCGACGGTGCCGATGCCGGGGACCACCGCGGTGGCGCCGACGGCCCCGCCGCCCAGCGTCACGGAGCGGACGTAGAACTTCTCGAGCCGCTTGGCGATCTGCTCGGGCGTCTCGTCCGGGTGCTCGGCGCGCTCCTTCTGGACGAAGCTCAGGACCACGGGCCGCTGCACGCGCAGCACGGTGTCGAGGAGCTTGTTCATGGCGGGCTTGGGCTTGCCCTCGTCGTCGAACGCGTTGTTCAGGGGGTTCAGGTCCATGGCGTGCTCTCCTTGTGGGGTGCCGGGACGGCGGGTCTGGAGCCACTATATGCACAGCAGGCTGATGGGGTCCCGGGATTCGCCGACGGCGGAGGGCGGGGCCCGGTCAGCTCCCGGGCAGCCGGGAGACGGAGGGGTCGACCTTCTGGAACGAGTCCGGGAACTCGGCGCGCAGCCGCACCAGCTCGCGGGCGAACGCGTCCAGGTCCCGGTCCTCCTGGCTGACCGGCTCCCACTGCCGGGCCTGCAGGGCGTGCCCCTGCTCGTCGAGGGCGACCATGACCATGAGGCAGTTGGTCGTCAGCACGAGCTCGCCGGTGGCGGGGTCCCCGGACCAGCAGTTGACGGAGATGTGCAGACCGCGGGCCGCGGTGTGGATGAGCCGGGCCCGGACCTCCACGAGGTGGCCGATGTGCATGGGCCGGTAGAACCGGACGCCCCCGGCGTAGACGGCGATGACCGGGCGGCCCGCCCACCGGGCTCCGCACACGTACGCGGCCTCGTCGATCCAGCGCATGGCCGTGCCGCCGTGCACCTTCCCGCCCCAGTTGATGTCCGTGGGCGCGGCGAGGAAGCGCAGCACCGTCTCCTCGGCCGTGCCCTCGTCCGTGTAGCGCTGCTCGGCCATGAGCGCCTCGATGCTGTTGCGCAGCTCGACCCGCCGCTGCGTGATCGCCGACTGCTGCCGTTCGTACTCGGTCTCGGGGGCCCACTGCGGCACGGGGGTGGGCCGGCCGTCCCCGTCCACCGCGACCATGATGATCAAGCACGTGTCCTTGAGCGTCACCCCGTGCTCGCGGGGGTCCGCCGAGGCCACCTCCACCCGGATGTGCATCGAGGACCGGCCGGTGTGCACGATCTTGGCGGAGACCTCCACCATGTCCCCCACGCACACCGGGCGGTCGAAGTGGATATTGCCCACGTAGGCCGTGACGCAGTAGGCCCGGGACCAGCCCACGGCGCACGCGTACGCGGCCTTGTCGATCCACTCGAGGACGCGCCCGCCGTCCACGGTGCCGGTGCGCCCGGCGTCGGTCGGGGCGGCGAGGAAGCGGAGAACAGCGGTGTCGCGTGCGGCCATGCCCCCCAGTGTGGCACGGCTCACGGCGGCGCTCACTCCACGAGCGGCGCCCACGCGTTGAGCCGGCGGAGCATGTCCGACTTCTTGCGGGTGTGCCCCTCCATCCGCACGAGGATGTCGTCGAGGGCCTCGATGGCGTCCACCACGAACGGGCCCTTGTTGAGCATGACGCACTCCGCGCGCTGGCCCATCGCCGCGTCCGTGACCTCGGCCCGGGAGGGCAGGCCCTTCTTGGCGAGGGACTCGAGGACCTGGGTGGCCCAGACGACCGGCACGTGCCCCGCCTCGCACAGCCACAGGATCTCCTCCTGCACCTCGGCCATCCGCTCGAACCCGGTCTCGACCGCGAGGTCCCCGCGGGCGATCATGACGCCCACGTCCTGCCACCGCATGGCCTCGAGGAGCATGGGGGGCAGGGACTCGAAGCCGCCCACGGTCTCGATCTTCAGGGTCACGTCCAGAGCGGTGTTGCCGATCCGCTCGAGCTCCCGCAGCAGGTCCGCCACGTCCTCCCGCGAGCGCACGAAGGACATGTTGACGATGTCGGCGTGCTCGGCCACGAACGGCAGGTGGGACCGGTCCTCGTCGGTGAGCGCGGAGACGCGCAGGTCCGTCTCGGGCAGGTTGATGCCCTTCCCCGCCTTGAGCTTGGTGCCGTCGGGGCCGGCCTGCAGCACCTCCAGCGTGATCTCGTCGGGCCCCACCGCGGTGATCCGGCAGCGGATCTTCCCGTCGTCGATCCAGGCGGGCTGGCCCTCCCGGGCGTCCGTGAACACCTCGGGCAGGGAGCAGCCGATCCGGTAGGGGCCCTCGGCCCGGACCGGGGCGGGCGTGAGGTCGCGGGTCAGCACCACGGTGTCCCCCGCGCGCACGCGCAGGGACTGCTCGACGGCGGGGAGCTCGCCGAGCACGCCCTCCGTGCCGTCCTCGGCGCCGACGGCCAGTCCCGTGGCGAAGTACACGGTCTTGGAGCACTCGACCAGCACGCCGGGCCCCGTGGCCTCGAGCACCCGCAGGGTCCGCCCGGAGCCGCGCGCGTCCTTGAGCCGCAGCCGCTCTCCCGGGGTGCGGGCCGCGGTCCAGGCGGCGTCGGCCACGGGCACGGCCGGGGCGTCGTCGTCGATCCCGGTGTCCGCCTCGCCCAGCCACAGCCGGGCCGGGGTGGTCACCCGGCCGCTGCTGTCCCGGACGGGCTTGATCTTCTCGACCTGCGGGCCGGGCTCGATCGGCCCGGTGCGCAGCTTCGGTCCCGCGAGGTCCATGGCCACGCGGACCTCCCGGTCCAGGGCCTGCTCGGCCGCGCGGACGTGCTCCAGCATGGCCGCCCACTGCTCGGGGCCGTCGTGCGCGCAGTTGATCCGGGCCACGTCCATCCCGGCGCGGACCATGTCCTCGACGAGCCGGGGGTCCCCGGCGGCCTCCGACGGGAAGGTGACCATGATCCGGGTGCTGCGCCCGTCCCGGCCGGGGCCGAGCAGCGCGTCGGTGTTGCGGCGCAGGATCTCCGCACCGGGCAGGCCGGGCCCGTCGGGCTCCGGGCCGGCCCCGGGCACCTCGACGTCCTCCGCCGCCCGGCCGGCGAGCACCCGCAGGGTCTCCAGCACGGCGCCCAGGTGGCTCATGACGCCCGCCTCCATCCGGCCCAGGGAGGACACGCCCAGGCCGCTCAGGTCCCGCTGCAGGTCCCGCACGTCCTGGCTGCGCACGGCCACGTAGTCCACGAGGTTCAGCGCGGAGCGGCGGTGCCGGGGGTTCACGCGCTCGAGCTGCGGCACGGCCGCGCGGCGGGCCCGCACCACCACGTCGGCCAGGGCGAGGACGCGGTCGAGCAGCTCCGCGGCGCGCTCCTGGCGGGTGCTCGTGCTGACCATGCCGTGCTCCTCCCCGTGGCCGCGGGCGGGGTCCGCCCGGTCGCGGCCGCCGTCGGTCCGCTGACTCCCCATGATCCTCCTCGTCCGCTGCCCTGTCAGCGCCGACCGTAGTCGGCCCGGGCGAACAGCGGCTGAACGCGAGGAGTCCGGGACGGCGGCGCCCCCGCGGGCGCCGCCGGGCGGCTAGGCTCGTGCGGACGCCACCGCCTCCGCCCGCCCCTCGGCGGGCGCCGGGTCCCACCACCGGAAGGACACACCGTGATCAGCTCGGAGAACGTCAGGGCCTACGTGGAGCGCATGGCCTCCGGCGAGCCCGCCCCCGGCGGCGGCGCCGCGGGAGCCCTGCAGGCGGCGCTGGGCGCGGCGCTGCTCGCCATGTCCGCCCGCTACTCCACGGGGTCCGAGCACGCGGCGCAGGCCGAGCGCGCGGCGGCCCGCGCCGAGGAGCTGATCCCGCGCGCCCTGGGCCTCGCGGACGACGACGCCGAGGCCTTCGGCGCGCTCTCCGGAGCCTACGGCCTGCCGAAGGACACCGACGAGGAGCGGGCCGAGCGCTCGCGGGCGGTCCAGGAGGCCACGGCGGGCGCCGCGCAGCCCCCGCGGGCGCTCATCGGGGTGGGCGCCGAGGTCGTGGGGCTCGCGCGCGAGCTGACCGGCTGGTGCAACCCCAACGTCCTCAGCGACGTGGCGGCGGCCGCCGAGGCGGCCCGGGCCGCCGTGGCCACGGCCATGGTCACGCTCGAGATCAACGTCCGTTCGCTCAAGGACGCCGCGATCCGGGAGGAGCTGCGTGCGGGGCTGGCCCAGGGCGAGCAGGCCGTCGAGGACGCCGGGGAGCTCACGCGGCGGATCCGCGAGCGCGTCCGGGGCTGAGAGCGGGGTCCTCAGCCGCCCGCGGCCGGCTCCGGGGCGGCGGGGCGGCGCACCCAGAAAGAGCCGACGACGGCCAGCAGCGAGATGACCGCGCCGCAGAGGAAGGCCGCCCGGACCCCGGCGGCGGCGGCCTCGACCCCGGGCGCGCCGGAGGCGGCCGTGCCGAGGGTCATGACGGTGATGAACAGCGCGGCGCCGGCGGCGCCGGCGACCTGCTGCACCGTGCCGACCACGGCGGAGCCGTGGGCGTGCAGCTCGTGCGGCAGCGCGCCGAGGCCGGCCGTGAACAGGGGCGTGAAGATGAGGGCGAGGCCCGTGCTCAGCACCACGTGGGCGAGCAGGACCGCGGGGACCGGGGTCTCCTCCGACGTGAGGGTGAGGCTCCACAGCGCGCCGCTCACCACGAGCGTGCCGGGCACGAGCAGCACGGCCGGCCCGGAGCGGTCGTACACCCGCCCCACCGCCGGTGCGAGCAGGCCCATGACCAGCCCGCCCGGCAGCAGCAGCAGCCCGGTCGCCAGCGGGTCGAGGCCCTGCACGTGCTGGAGGTACAGGGGCAGCACCAGGAGCGTGCCGAACAGCGCGGTCACGCTGAGCCCCAGCACCACGGTCGCCGCGGTGAAGGTCCGCGACGTGAAGGTGCGCAGGTCCAGCAGGGCCCGGTCCGCGCGCTGGAGCCGGAGCTGGCGGCGCACGAACACGGCGAGCGCGGCGGCGCCCACGCCCAGCGGCGCCCACGCCGGGACGGCGGCCGCGGCGCCCTCCCCGATGGTGCTCAGGCCGTAGACCAGCCCGCCGAAGCCCAGGGCGGAGAGCACGACCGACGGGACGTCGAGGGACGCCGCCCGGGGCTCGGTCACGTTCGGCATCCGCAGCGCCCCGAGCACCAGGGCGGCGAGGGCGATCGGCAGCACGGCCAGGAACATCCAGCGCCAGTCGAGCACGCTGAGGATGATCCCGGAGATCGACGGGCCCACGGCGGGGGCCACCGAGATGACGATCGAGATGTTGCCCATCACGCGGCCCTGCCGGGTGGGCGCCACGAGCGTCAGGACGGTGGTCATCAGCAGCGGCAGCATGATCGCCGTGCCGCCCGCCTGGACCACCCGCCCGGCCAGCAGGACGCCGAAGCCCGGCGCCGCGGCGCAGATCAGCGTGCCGGCGCTGAACAGGCCCATCGCGGCGAGGAACACGGGCCGGGTGTGCAGCCGCTGGAGCAGGAACCCGGTGACCGGGATGACCACGGCCATCGTCAGCATGAAGGCCGTGGTCAGCCACTGGCCGGCGACCGCCGTGATCGACAGGCTCGCCATCAGGCTCGGCAGCGCCACGCCCATGATCGTCTCGTTGAGGATCACCACGAAGGTGGACGCGAGCAGCAGCCCGATGACCAGGCGGTCGCGGGCCGCGAGGTCCGCCGCCGGCGGCTGCCGCGGGACGGGCGCGGCCGGCGGGGCGGGAACGGGGGCCGGTGCGCCCGGGGGCGCGGGCGCACCCGTCGGGGCGGGCACGGGGACGTCGTGGGACATGGGCGGATTCCTTCGGGCGAGAGGGGAGAGCGACGTCCGCACCGTGGGCGGGACGTCACCCCCAGATCCTAGGCCCGGGGAGAATGGTCGGCATGCGCAGATACCTCAAGGACGCCGGCGTGCACGCCGAGATCGTTCCCGACGGCTTCACCGAGGGCGGGTTCGTGCTGTCCATCGGCGGCGCCGAGCAGTCCCACGTGAACCTCGCCCACCCCGGAGAGATCTTCTACGAGTACCTGCGGCGGATCGGCAACGTCGTCGACGTCGTCGCCGAGCCCGGCGCGCCGGTCACCGCGGTCCACCTGGGCGCCGGGGCCCTGACGCTCGCCCGCTACGTGGCCGCGACCCGGCCCGGGTCCGCCCAGGTGGCCGTGGAGCTCGAGCGCGAGCTGCCCGCCTTCGTCCTCGAGGCGCTGCCGCTGCCCGCGGGGGCGGACGTCCGGGTCGTCGTCGACGACGCCCGGGCGGCCCTGCCGGACGTCGTCGCCCCCGGCACCGCGGACCTCGTGGTCCTCGACGTCTTCTCGGGCCGGGACGCCCCCGCCCACCTCACGGAGGCCTCCTTCTACACCGAGGCCGCCCGCCTGCTGGCGCCCGGCGGGGTGCTGGTCGTCAACGTGGGCGACGACCCCGGCCTGGCGTTCTTCGCCGGCCAGGCGCGGGCGGCGCGGGAGGCGCTCGCCGACGTGTGGTGCCTGGCCGAGGAGCGGCTGCTCACGGGCCGCTATCCGGGAAACCTCGTCCTCGTGGGCGGTCGCCGGGCCCTGCCCCGGCCGTGGGCGGACGCCCTCGCCGCGGCCGGGCCGCACCCGGCGGGCGTGCTGGACGGCCTCGGCCTGGAGGAACTGCTCGGCCGGCTGTAGCGTGGGTCACACCGCCGAGCCGAGGAGCGCGCCGTGAGCACCCCCGAGAACACCGTCGAGCACACCGCCGAGAGCACCGCCGTCCTGGAGTCCGCCCCCGCCGTCGAGGGCGAGACGTTCTCCCGCGTGGCCCTGACGCCCGCGGCCGTGGAGCTGCTCGGCACGCTGCGGGACGTGCACGGACGGCTGATGTTCCACCAGTCCGGCGGGTGCTGCGACGGTTCCGCGCCCATGTGCTATCCGGCCGGGGACTTCCTCACCGGCCCGGCGGACGTGCTGCTGGGCGTGTTCACGCTGCCCGGGGACCCGGCCACGGCCGAGCTCGAATTCTGGATCTCGCGCGAGCAGTTCGAGTACTGGAAGCACACCCTGCTCACGGTGGACGTGGTGGAGGGGCGCGGGTCCGGCTTCTCGGTGGAAGCCCCGGAGGGCAAGCGGTTCCTGATCCGCTCGGCGCTCAGGCAGGATCCGGACGGCTCCTGAGCCGGCCCTGCTCGTCGAAGGACGGGCCCCGGTCGTGGACCGGGAACGTGCTGAAGGCCGGGACCTCGTAGGGGTGGGCCCCGGCCATCGCCCGCAGCACGCGCTCGCGGTCCGCCGCCGGGTACAGCGTCTCGATGCGGACCTCGTCGACCTCCTGCGGCGTCCCGACCTCCCCGATCGTGGGGCGGGCCCCGGGCAGCGGCGTGAACCGTCCGGTGCCGCGGCTCACGAACGCGGTGTGGGAGTAGTGGCCGGCGCGCCCGGCCCCGGCGTCCCCGAGGGCCCGGAGGACCTGCTCGGCGTGGGTCGCGGGGACGTAGACGACCAGGCAGTGGGTCCCGGTGCCCGGGTGCTCAGGAGTCATGGGGCGCGCACACCTCCGGCTCGTCGTGGTCGGCGGGCTCCAGCTGGATCGTGGAGTGCTGGACGGACACCGGGAAGTGCTCGGCCACGCAGCGCTGGATCCGGCCCAGCGCCTCGGCCGAGCCGCCGGAGTAGAAGTACTCCTCCTCGAGCACCACGTGCGCGGTGAGCACGGGCAGGTCGGAGGAGATCCGGGTCGCGTGCAGGTCGTGGACCTCGACCACGTGCGGCAGCTCGAGGATGTGCCCGCGGACCTCGTCGACGTCGAGCCCGGGGGGCACGCTCTCCATGAGCACGGACAGGGACTCCACCAGCAGCCGGATGGTGCGGGGCACGATGAGCGCCCCGATGAGCAGCGCGACGACGGCGTCGGCCTGCATCCAGCCGGTGAGGGTGATGACCACGGCCGCGATGATCACCGCGACCGAGCCGAGGGCGTCGTTGAGCACCTCGAGCGTCGCCGCGCGCAGGTTCAGGTTGGAGCGCCGGCCCCCGAGGAGCACGGCCATCGCCACCAGGTTGCCGGCCAGCCCCAGGACGCCGAAGACCAGCATCTCGGCCGAGGCCACCGGGTGCGGCTCGAGGAACCGGCGCACGCCCTCCACGAGCACGAACAGCCCCACCGCCAGCAGCACGCCGGCCTGCAGGGCCGCGGCCACGATCTCCGCGCGCCGCCAGCCCCAGGTGCGCCGGGCGCTCGGCGGGCGCAGGGTCAGCTGCGCGGCGATCAGCGCGAGCAGCAGCCCGCCCGCGTCGGTGAGCACGTGGGCGGTGTCCAGGAGCAGCGCCAGGGACCCCGTCCACAGGGCGCCCACCAGCTGGACGACGAACAGCGCCGCGGTGATGCCGAAGGCGGTGGCGATCCGCCACCGGTCGGTCCCGGGACCGGCGTGCGAGTGCCCGGGCCCGTGGTCGTGCCCGTCCTCCGCGCGCCCGCGGTCCCCGGCGTGGTTCTGAGCCATGACTTCATCGTAGAACGCCCGGCGCGGCCCGGCGGCCGGAGCGGGTCAGGCGGTGACGAACCCGCTGAACTCCCCGGTGGCGGGCCCGTAGTGCGAGTCCACCTTCATGACGGCGCCGGGCGTGCCGCCGCCGTTGAGGGCCTTGAGCAGGTCCCGCACCGCGCGCCGGGGCCCCTCGGCGATCACCCCCACGGTGCCGTCCGCGTTGTTGACCGCCGAGCCGCGCAGGCCCAGCCGCTCGGCGTGGCGGGCGGTCCAGAAGCGGAAGCCGACGCCCTGCACGGAGCCGTGCACCACGGCGGTGAGGCGCAGGTCCTCCTCGAGGTCCAGCTGTTCGGGGTCCCGGCCGGCGGAGGCGCCGGAGTGGATCGATGGCAGGCTCACAGGTCCACCACCGTGGACTCGCCGGGATCGATCTGCTCACCGGTGGTCCGGGCCTTCGCCCAGCGCAGCGCGGTGGCCACCGTCCCGGGGCTGCGCCAGTGCTCGGCGGTCTCCGTGCGGACCCGCAGCACCACGAGGCCGGGGGTGCCGGGCCCGTCCGGGTAGTACGCCTTCAGCGCGTCGGACCAGAGCCCCTCGAGCACCTGCGGGTCCTCGACCACCTCGGCCGCGCCGGAGATCGAGACCCACTCGTGGTCCCCCACGAACGCGACGTTGACGGCGTCGTTGGCCGCCACGTCCCGGACCGAGGAGGTGTCCCGGCTGGTGAAGAAGTTGAGGTCCTCCCCCGGGGCGACGTCGACCACGGTCATCGGGCGGCTGACGAGCTTGCCGGTGGGCTCCCGGGTGCTGAGCATGCCGACCCGGGTGCGGTTCACGAACTCGACGATGTGCTGGATGTCATCCTGGTGCGTGTTCATGTGGTCAGATTAGGGAACGACCGCGCCCCGTGGCACGGTCGGGCCGAGAAATTCATCATGGGCGGAACCACGTGTCATCCGCCGGCGGGCCGGACCGGTCCGCGCTGCCCACGAGAGGACCAGAGCAGGCCGATGGACGACGCACGGGTCCCGGACCGGACCGCCGAGGAGAACACCGAGACGATCACCGAGAAAAACACGGAGAAGACCGCAGCGAAGACCGCAGGGACGACGGCGGAGAAGACCGCCGGGGAGTCCGCGGGCCAGGCCGGCGGGTCCGTCCCCGGGCCGCTCAGCGCCCAGGACCGGATCGAGATCAACGAGATCCTGAGCTTCTCCTCGCACCTGCTGGACAACCGCCGGTGGGACATGTTCGGGGAGGTCTTCGTGCCGGAGGTCCGCCTCTGCGCGCCGCAGGGCGAGTTCACCGGCCCGGCGGGCGTACGGCGCTTCGCCGAGACCGTCGACCTCTCCCGCTTCCCCGCCACGCACACGCTGAACTCGATCGTGGAGGCCGTGGACGCGGACACCGCCGTGGCCTGGTCCAGGATGCTGCTGCTGACCTGGGACCGGCGAGTGGCCTGCGGCGACTACATCGACACGTTCCGCCGCACCGAGCACGGGTGGCGGATCGAGCGGCGCACCGTGGCGCCCCGCAACGACTCCGCCTCCGTGGCGCTCGCCGAGGGCGGATACGCGCCCGACCCGTACGCCTACGCGATGTTCGACGACGCCGTGCTCGCGGCCGCAGGGCGGGCCGGCCGATGAGCTCCGCGCCGGGGACCGGGTGGGACCGGGTGCCCGCCGCCGACGCCCTCGAGATCGGCACCGTGCTCAGCCGGTGCGCCCGGGTCGTGGACGCCCGGGCCTGGCACGACCTCGACCGGGTGTTCACCGGGGACGCGGTCGTCGTGTCCCCGGGCGGGACGGCGCGCGGGCACGCCGAGATCGCCGAGCGGGCCCTGGACGGGACCCGGGATCCGCACCTGATCACCGACACCGTGCTGCGCCGGCTCGCCCCGGAGCGCGTGCGGGCCTGGAGCAAGTGGCTCGTGGTGCGCGCGGACGGCTCCGCGCTGGGCGGGGACCAGTTGGACCTGCTCGTGCGCACCCCGCGCGGCTGGCGGATCGCCGAGCGCCGGATCGCCGCCCTGGACGTGACCGGGGAGGCCGCGCCCGCGCGCACCCTCGGCGCGGCCGACTTCCTGGCCTGAGCCCGGCAAGGAGGAGGGGCGGCCGCCGCGCCCGGGATCCGGGTCCGCGGCGGCCGCCCCTCCGGCGGGTCCGTGCTCAGACGGTCACGGCTGCACCTCGAGCGCCTCGGAGATGAGCGTGCCGCCGTCGGAGAACTCGATGGTCTTGCCGATGGTCGAGGGGTCGTCCAGCACGGCCGAGACCACGAGTGCCACGTTGGCCCGGGAGGTCTCGTGCTCGCCCTCCCGCTCGCCCCCGGACGCGTCGATCTTGCCGCTCGCCTCGTCGTCGGTGAGGGCGCCGGGACCCACGATGGTCCAGTCCAGCGAGGAGGCGCGCAGGTGGTCGTCGGCGTCGGCCTTGGCCTGGGCGTAGGCGTGGAAGGGGTTGTCCTCGGGGACGCCGTGGTCCTGGCCGGCCCCGAAGTAGGAGACCATGACGAAGCGCTTGGCCCCGGCCATCACGGCGGCGTCCATGGCGCGGATCGCGGCGTCCCGGTCCACGGCGTAGGTGCGCTCGGGGCTGCCGCCGCCGGCGCCGGCGCTCCACACCACGGCGTCCTGGCCCTCGAGCAGGTCGGCGAGCTGTGCGACGGACAGCTGCTCCACGTCGGCGACCACGGGGGTCGCGCCGGTGTTCTCGACGTCGTCGGTGTGGTCGGGGTTGCGGAAGATGCTCGTGACGTCGTTGCCGCCGGTCTTGAGCAGCTGGGCGAGGATGAGGGCGACCTTGCCGTGGCCGCCGATGATGGCTGTGCGGGACATGGATGTGCTCCTTGGGGTGCGGATCGGGTGCTGAGGGGACGTGGTGCTCGTCCCCGACGCTATCCCCCCACCGGTCGCAGGGACACGGCTCACGCGGAGGGCGAAACCGGGAATGCGCCCGGCCCCGGGCGACCGCCCGGGGCCGGGCGGGGCTCGGGTAGCCTCGAGGAGGCCCCTGTTCCCGACCGAAGGCTGCCCCCGTGCTGATCTTCCAGCTCCTGCTGTCCGCGATCGCCCTCGTCCTGCTGGTCGCCGCGCTGCTCGACGGCGCGTGGACGCTCGCCCTCATCGCCGCGATGATGCTGCTGGTCGCGCTGTCCGGCGTGTTCATCGCCCACCGCCGGGAGAAGCACCTGGGCCTTCGCTGAGCCCTGCCGCTCCGCGGCGGGACCGCACCCCCTGCCGCACCCTCGCCGCGCGTCTACTCCGCGGCGTCCTGGATGCCGGTCACCGCGGTGAGGATGAACACCGCGTCCTCCAGGGCCTCCACGGAGTGCCGCTCCGCGGGGATCACGTGCAGGTGCCCGGCCTCGAGCACCAGGTCCTCGCTCGAGCTGACCCGGATCCGCCCGTGCAGCACCTGCAGGCTCCCGGCGTACGGGGCGCCGTGCTCGGCGAGCACCGCACCCTCCTTGAGGGCCAGCAGGGTCTGGCGCAGCACCTTCTGGTGCAGGAGCTGCTCGGCGCTGCGCCCGTGGGGGGCGTGGCGGGCCTCGTTGAGGTGCTGCAGGGCGATCTCGTTCAGGTGCTGCATGATTCTCCTCCTGGGTAGGTGATCCGGTCTCCGTCGACCACGGCGAAGTCCCGCAGCGTCGCGGGGGTCCGTTTGCCGGGGCCCATGATGTGCTGCACGTCGTGCCCGCGCACCAGGAGGGCCTCGGCCACGAGCGAGCGGTGGCAGCGCCACCAGACGGCCTCCGCGCACATGATCGCGACGACGCGGTCCTCGGCGAGCTGCTCGAGCTCGGCCAGCGCGGCCCGGAACTCGTCGGTCTGCATGTGGTCGGCGTAGCCGCGGAAGGACTCGTTGCGCCACGCGGTGTTGACCGAGTCCTTCGAGGTGGGACGCAGCCCGCCCAGGCCCTTGCAGTAGCTGTGCGCGATGCCGGCCTCCGCGAGCGTGCCCGGCAACGCGTCGAGGTTGAACTGCGGGTTCGTCCGGGAGCGCGGCACCGTGCGGATGTCGACGAGCTGCTGCACCCCGGACTCCCGCAGCAGCTCCACGAACTCCTCGGCGGAGCGCGTGGAGTGGCCCACGGTGTAGACGGTCTGCGCTGTCATGTCCCCCACCCTACTGATCCTGCTGACGCGCACCGGCGACGGCGGCGTCCCCGGGCGACGTCGGCGGGTTCCCGATCCCGGGCGTCCGGGACACCATGGGAGCATGACGGAGCACATGCCGAGCGACGAGATCAGCCTCGACTCCGACGCGGACCCCGGTCCGGCCGCGGCACCGGGCCCCCTCCCGTCCGACTGGAACCCGCGCGGCCCGCGGGCCCGTCGCGACGCCTTGGCCGTGTACGACTCGATGCGTGCGCGCTGTCCCGTGGCACGCGGTCCGAGCGGGGCCTGGACGCTGTTCGCCCACGCCGACGTCGTCGCGGCCGCGCTCGACCACGAGACCTTCTCCAACGGGGTCTCCCGCCATCTCCAGGTGCCGAACGGCCTCGACGGCCCCGTCCACACGGCCTTCCGTGCCCTCGTGGAGCGGTTCTTCACGAGGGAGCGGATGACCGCCCTCGAGCCCGTGGTGCAGCGCGTCGCGGCGGATCTGGTGGCGCAGCTCCGGGTTCCGGGGCCGGTCGACGCCGTCGAGCTCGGTGCCCGCTACGCCGTGCGGGCGCAGACCGCCTGGCTGGGGTGGCCGGCCGGGCTGGAGGACGAGCTGCTGCGGTGGATGCAGGACAACCGTGCCGCCACGCGCTCCCGGGACCGCGCGCGCACCGCCGAGGTGGCGCGGCGCTTCGACGCGATCATCCGGTCCCTGACCCGTGCCCGGCGGGAGACCGGTGACGACGCGCCCGAGGACGTCACCACCGAGCTCGTGCGCGAACGCGTCGATGGCAGGGAGCTGACCGACGACGAGATCGTCTCGGTCCTGCGCAACTGGACGGGTGGTGACCTGGGGTCGATGGCGCTGTGCACGGGCGTGGTGCTCGCCCGGCTCGCCGACCACCCCGGGCTGCAGGAGCGGCTGCGCGCAGGCGTGCCGGACCGGGAGTTCGACCAGGTCCTCGACGAGATCCTGCGGATCGACGACCCGTTCGTGGTGAACCGCCGCGTCACGACCGAACCCGTCACGGTCGGCGGACGCCGGTTCGCCGCCGGCGACCGGGTCTTCCTGAACTGGGCCTCCGCCAACCGTGACCCGCGGGTGTTCGGCGATCCCGACGCCTTCGACCCGGCCGGGAACGCGCCGTACAACCTGGTGTACGGGATCGGGAAGCACGTGTGCCCCGGCAGGCCGCTGGCGACCCTCGAGCTGCGGGCGCTGACCCGCGCCGTCCTGGCCGGGACGGCCGGGATCGAGCCCGACCGGGACCGGGCGCGAACGCGCGAGCTGCCGCCGGTGGGCGGGTTCGCCGCCGTCCCGCTGCGCCTGCGCTGACCTCCGGGCCCCGGGGGCGCCGCGCCGACGTGCTGCGGGGCGGTGCGGCGGACCGCGTGCTCCCCCGGGTGCCCGGGATCACCGTGCCGGTGCAGGGCGTGCGGGGAGACGGGGGCCGCGGTCCTGGCGGCGGGACCTCAGCCGCCGTCGGTGTCCTGCGGCACCCAGCGGGCCGACCCGGTGGGCGTCCTCCGGTCGCCGCCCAACGGAGAGTTCCACGCCTCGTGGTCGGCCATGGTGAAGCGGCGGCCCGTCACCGTCGTCGGGAGGATGCGGACGAACCGGTCCTTCATCCCCTCCTGCCACGGGAACAGCGGCAGCTGCAGGGCCTCCATCAGGGCGTGGCCGGGCCGGACGCTCTCGGCCTCGCCCTTGACGACCACGCTCCACGCCGTGCTGGTCGCGGGGTCGTGCCCGTCGATCTCGAGGGCCACGGCACGGCCCTCGAGCGCACCGCTCACCTTCGTGCCCAACCCCGAGCGGAAGACGACGGTCCCATGGTCGACCACGTAGTTGATCGGGAAGATCTCCGGCGCCCCGTCCACCACGACGGCCAGCCGGGCGACGCCGTCCGCCCGCAGCCGGTCCCAGCAGTCCTCGGGCCCGAGCTCCTCCACGTCCTTGCGGTACCAGTCCACCGTCGTCCCCTTCCCGTGCGCCTCGGCCGCCCGGACGTGCCCGGCCGCCACCTCCAACCTACGGGGCCGCCGCCGCCGGGGGAACCGGAGCGGGACGTGGAAGAATCGGGGGCATGAGCGTGGTGATCGCGGGATGCGGAGACCTGGGCACGGAGATCGGGCTGCGGCTGGCCGAGCAGGGCCACGAGGTGCTGGGGCTGCGCCGCCGCGCGGAGCTGGTGCCGCCGCCCCTGACCGGGCTGGCGGTGGACCTGAGCACGGAGGTCCCCGAGCTGCCGGGCGACGTCGAGCTCCTGGTCGTCGCCACGGCCGCGGACGGACGGACGCCCGAGGCCTACCGCGCGGCCTATCTCGACGGGCTGCGGCACGTGGCCGACGGGCTGCGCGCCGCCGGGGCCCTCCCCCGGCGCGCCCTCCTGATCTCCTCGACCGCCGTCTGCGGGGACGCCGGCGGTGGGGAGGTCACCGAGGACACCCCGCCGGACCCCTCGACCCCCACCGCGCAGATCCTGCTGGAGGCCGAGGAGCTGTTCCACGAGCAGTTCCCCCACGGCACGGTCCTGCGGCTGTCCGGGATCTACGGGCCGGGCCGGACGCGGCTGATCGACAAGGTGCGCTCCGGGGACGTCGCGGCCGGGGCCGCGTGGACCAACCGCATCCACCGGGACGACGCCGCGGCCGCCGCCGTGCACCTGCTCACCATGGACGCCCAGCCGCTCACCCTGTACCTCGGCACGGACGACGAGCCCGTGCCGGAGCTGGAGGTCCTCGAGTTCCTGGCGCAGGAGCTCGGCGTCCCCCGGCCCGAGGACGTCCCGGAGGCGGACGCGCCGCCCCGGGGCTCGAAGCGGCTGTCCAACCGGCGGCTGCGGGAGTCCGGTCTCGAGCTCCGCCACCCCACCTACCGGGAGGGCTACCGGGCGGTGCTCGCCGGAGAAGGTGTGCGCCACCCCTGATCGGCCCGCACGCGCAGCACCACGTCGCGCACCTCGTAGGCGGCGATCAGCTCGACCCACGAGACCCGCGGCGGGTGGGCGAACTGCAGCGGCAGCCGCAGCAGGCGCTGCAGGAAGACGTCGGTCTCCTGGATCGCGAGGAACCCGCCCGGGCAGCGATGGGCGCCGTCCCCGAAGGACATGACCTCGGGCCGGATCCCTCGCGGCCGGGACCGTTCCGGACACAGCTGCCGGGCGTCCTCCCCGAGCGCCCGCTCGTCGGCGTTCGCCTGACGGACGTAGAGGTCGAGCAGGGCCCCGGCGGGCACCTCGTGGCGCTCGTCCCCGTCCTCCAGGACCAGGTCCCGGGTGGTCCGGCGGTAGAGGTGACCCACCACCGGCTCCAGGCGCAGGATCTCGTGCAGGATCCCGTGCCGGGCCGGTTCGTCGGCCGCGAGGTACTCCTGCCGCAGCCGGTCGTCCTCCAGCAGGTGCCAGGCAGCCACCGCGATGAACTCGCGGGTGGTCGCCATGCCGGCGGCGGCGTAGGTGACGCACTCGACCAGGATCTCCCGGTCGGTGTAACCCTCCGCGAGCAGGTGCGAGACCACGTCCTCCTCGGGCTGTTCGCGTCGTGCCCTGATGGCCGGGCGCACGTCCTTGAGCCGGAACGCGTTCATCGCCCACATCGGCCGCAGGGATCCGAGGACGGCGCCCACCCGGCCGGCGAGCCGCCGCGGCGCACCGCCGGGACCGGCAGCTCCGGTGACGGGGCCGCTGAAGAAGCGCTCGAGGCGCCGGGACATGCCGTCGACGTCCGAATTCGTCAGCCCCACCACCTGGGCGGCGACCTCCACGGAGTAGCGCAGGGTGATCGCGGACAGCTCGGCCCCGCCGTCCTGCCGGATCCGCTCGACCAGCTCGTCGGCGCGCTCCTCCATCAGGTCCCGGTAGCGGCGGCTCACCGCGGCCGGGGTGAAGAACCGCGCGGTGGCTGTGCGCTGGCGCCGGTGCTCGGGACCGTCCGCGTAGAGCACGGGCGGGTGGTCACCGGTGAGGCCCTGCCGGGCGGTCTCCGCGCTGAAACCGGCCTGGACCGTGGCGTCGGCCTCCCGCAGCACCTGGCGGACCAGGGGCAGGGACCGCACGTGCCACACCCCGTCGAGCACCTCCACCCGCGGCCCGCCGCGCTCATCGGGCGGGACGGTCCTGCGCCGGTCGCCGTGCGGGACGGGGCAGCGGGTCTCGGGACGGGGGTCGTCGCTCATGGGGTCATGGTAGCCGCGGGATCGCACCGGCGCGGTTGACGCGGGCGGTCACGGACAGGCCTCAGATCCGGTCCGCCTTGTCGTTCTCGATCTGCGCCGTGGCGGGCAGGACCAGGGACGAGGAGGGGCCGTCCAGCACCACCAGCAGCACGCGCAGGTCCGCCCCGGAGAGGTAGGCGCCCACGAGGCGGTGGTTGGAGTCCAGGACCACGAGCGAGCCCTCGGTCCGGTACGCCGGGACGGTCAGCTGGACGGGCCCCGACTCCTCCGCGAGCTCCTGCCGGATGTGCTCGATCTTGGCCTGCCGGTCCTCGGGCCACTGCTTCTCCGCCGCCTGGGCCAGGGTCTGCGGCCGGTGCTGCGGATGGGACCACTCCCCGGGGTTGCCCTCGGGGTCCACGTGCCAGACCGTGTAGAGATCGCCGAGCTCCTGCCGGGAGGAGATCACCAGGTCCTCGACCCGGGTGTTCCCGTCGTCCAGCGCGCCCCAGTCGAGCCAGGCCCGGATGTCGTCGCCGAACAGGGTCTTGAAATCCGAAACGTCCATGCTGACATCTCAGCAGACTCATGGTCCCACCGCCACAGGCCGCGGCGCCCACCGGGGCACCGAGGACGCGGCGGCCCGGGCGTCAGGCGCTCCCGGCGCTCCCTCCGGCCGTGCGCCGCGCCGCGCCGGGCCGGACGTTGAAGGCCGAGGCCGAGCGGTCGGCGGACTCGGTCGGGAAGACCGTGCGCCCCTCGGCCCACTTGTGCCGGGCGTAGGCGTGCAGCCGGCCGGCGAAGGGCCCGTCCCGCCACTCGAGGTAGGGCATGTCCTGGCTCGCGTCGAGCAGGAAGTAGCTGCTGAAGGCCCGGAGCACCTCCGGCCCCCGCGGCTCCGCCGCGGGCTGCCCGGTCGAGGGTTGGTCGATCGAGGGCTGGTCGGTCACGGGCTCCTCGGTCGCGGCGGGATCCCCGAGCACCAGGTAGATCGGGGCGCCGGGCGGACCGTCGTGGACCCGCACCTCCAGCCGCTCGGCGACCACGGGGTCCAGCTCCCCCAGCGCCCGGAGCTGGTGGACCAGCGTGTCGAAGCTGCGCCGCAGGTCCATGGGCGAGAGCCCGTAGTGGTGGCGGATCTCCCGGAGTCGGGACGCGAGCGCGGGCGACCTCGGGTCGAGGACCAGCAGCCGGACGCGGACCCCAGCGCCGAGCGCCTTGTGGATGGCATCGAGGTCGCCGGCCAGCGTCAGCGGGAAGGTGTCCAGCCACCACAGCTCCTGCCCGGGGCCCACGCCCCGGAGCACGTCGACCACGTCCAGCTCCTCGCGCACCCCCACGAGGCCCAGCCGGTCCTCCCGGGGCGCCGCCGGGGCGGGGGCCGGGGGACGTGGCGGTTCGACGGGCCACGCGCCGCGCCAGCGCGCCAGCGCGGCGTCGAGGAGCAGCCCCACCCCGCCCACGGTGAGCAGGACGGCCCCGGCGTCGAGGAGCGGCCCCGACCACGCCCGTCCGGCGGCCAGCGCGACGACGACGAGCACCGCGCCCAGGCCCAGCAGCACGACCGGTGCCGTGCGGGGTCGCCGGCCGGGAGCGGTCGGCGCGGAGGCGCGCCGACCGGGGCCCGTGACCCGGTCCTGGGCGTCGCTGCGAATCTCCAGCACGGGAGCCCCTTTCCTCGAGCGGATCTGCGTCCAGCCTGGCACGGCCCCTTACCAGGGCGTTAGCGCCGCCGGCCACCGGGCATTTTGTGACAGCCGGTGCGCCGCACGGGCCCGGACGCCCGTCCCCACTTGTGCACCACCGCCGCCAGATCATGCGTTTGCATTACTAAACTGGTGCTCGGGGCGCCGGCCGGAGTCCGGTCCGGCCCCCGGGGGATCGATCCCCGTCCTGCAGCAGACCGCTCCGGCCCCGCTGCCCGTCCCGTCCGGAAGGCACCTGCCGTGGCCACGACTCTCCAAGAACGACTGGGCGACCGCCACAACCGCCTCAACGCCCTGCGCCTGGCCCTGGCGTCCCTGGTGGTCCTCGGCCACGCCTGGCCGCTGACCGGTGCGGACGGCCCGAGCCTCGAGGTCCTGTCCGACGTGGCCGTCAACGGATTCTTCATCCTCAGCGGCTACCTCATCGCCGAGAGCAGGGTGCGGACCGGACTGGTGCCGTACCTCTGGCGGCGCCTCCTGCGCATCTACCCGGCCTTCCTGGTGAGCCTGCTCGTGGTGGCCGTGGTCCTCGCGCCGATCGCGGCCGCGGTCGAGGGCACGCGCTTCGACCTCGCCTCCGCCGCCGGCTTCGTGCTGCACAACGCCGATCTGAGGATCTCGCAGTGGGGCATCGACGGGACCCTGACCCGGGTCCCGTCGCCGGACTCCTGGAACGGCTCCCTGTGGACCCTGTTCTACGAGGCGCTGGCCTACGTGCTGATCGGCCTCGTCCTGAGCCTCGCGGTCGCGGCACGGCACGCCCGGTGGGTGCTCCCGGCGCTGTTCCTCCTCGTGCTCGTCCTCCGCCCCCTGGCCGAGGGCCCGCTCGAGGTCACGAGCCACCTCGCTCTGCACGGCGCCCGGCTGGTCGGCTACTTCCTGGCGGGCGCGGCGGTCTGGGCCTGGGCGGGGAGGTGGCGCCCCACCTGGGTGCACGTGGCGGGCGCCGGCGTCGTCTACGGCGTCCTGACGGACCTGGGCTGGGCGGACCTGTACGGGCAGCTGCCGCTCGCCGTGCTGCTCCTCGGCCTCGGCGCGGCCCGGTCCGAGAACTGGGCCACGCGCACGGATCTCTCCTACGGCGTCTACATCTACGCGTACCCGGTGCAGCAGCTCCTCGTGCTGCTCGGCACGGCGTCGTGGGGCGTCGCCGTCAACTCCCTGCTGGTCCTCCTGCTGACGGCGCCCCTGGCGCTGCTGTCGTGGACCCTCGTCGAGAAGCCCGCCCTGCGGGCCAAGGCGTGGATGGATCCCCGCGACCGGCCCGACCGCCGGGTCCCCTCCTCCGGCGCGGAGGACCCGTCCCCCCGGGCCGTGCCGGCGCACCGCCCGGACTGAGCCGGCCGGGCCGACGGCTCCTCGCGCCGTCACCGCCCCGGGGCCCGGACGGCCCGCACCCCGGGGCGAGCCGCCTTGTCCGGCACCCGGACGGTGCCTAGCGTGAGGGGCAGGCACCCGTGACGCCGCCGCCCCGACCCGTCAGGAGCACCCATGGACACCCCGGTGATCGAGGCCCGCGGGCTCGTCAAGACCTTCGGCCCCACCGCGGCCCTGGACGGCTTCGACCTCACCGTGGCCCCGGGGCAGGTCGCGGGCTTCCTGGGCCCCAACGGCTCGGGGAAGTCCACGGCGATCCGGGTGCTCCTGGGTCTGCTCCGGGCGGACGCGGGGACGGCCACGGTCCTGGGCCTCGACGCCTGGCGGGACGCCGTGGAGATCCACCGCCGCACCGCCTACGTCCCCGGGGACACGAGCCTGTGGCCGAACCTGACCGGGGGCGAGATCGTGGACCTGCTCACCGGCATCCGTGGCGGACGACGACGGCGCCGCCGCCGCGACGAGCTCGTCGAGCGCTTCGAGCTCGACCCCACGAAGAAGGCGCGCAGCTACTCCAAGGGCAACCGGCAGAAGGTGGCGCTGGTGGCCGCCCTGAGCGCCGAGGCCGAGCTGTACGTCCTGGACGAACCGACCTCCGGGCTGGACCCGCTGATGGAGGCCGTGTTCACCGACGAGGTGCGCCGGCTGAGCGGGCAGGGCAGCACGGTCCTGCTCTCGAGCCACATCCTGGCGGAGGTCGAGAAGCTGTGCGACACCGTCACCATCATCCGCGCCGGCCGGGACGTGGAGAGCGGCACCCTCGCCCAGCTGCGCCACCTCACCCGCTCCGCCGTCACGGCCACGACGTCCGCCGACCCCGGCGCGCTGGCCGGGCTGCCCGGCGTGCACCACCTCGTGCACGACAGCGGGCGGCTGGGCTTCGACGTCGACGACGCCCGGGTCCCCGAGGTCCTCCGGGCGCTCGCCGACCTGGGCGTGCAGAACCTGACCGTCACTCCCCCCTCGCTCGAGGAGCTCTTCCTGCGCCACTACGGCGACCGCCCGGCCGGGCCCGCCGACCGGGAGGGGACCCCGCACGGCGCCGGCCGGGACGCGGGGGCGCCCCGATGAGGACCGCCGAGCCGTGGGCCGCGACCGGCCGCCTCTTCCGGCTCAACCTGCGCCTGGACCGGGTGCGGATCCTCGTGTGGGTGCTCGCGCTCACCGGGACCGTGTACGCCACGGTGCTCGCCCTCGAGGAGACGTTCCCGGACGGCGAGGCCCGCCAGGCCCGGGCGGCCCTGCTGGACAACCCCTCCGCCGTGATGATGACCGGCCCGGCCTTCGGCGCGGACGACTACACGCTGGGCGCCATGACGGTCAACGAGCTGAGCCTGTCGGTGCTCGTGGCCACCGCCATCATGAGCATCCTGCTCGCGAGCCGGCACGTGCGGGCCGAGGAGGAGTCCGGGCGGCTCGAGGTCGTCCGCGCACTGCCGGTGGGCCGCTTCGCCCCGGCCGCGGCCGCCCTCGGGGCGGTCGCCGTGGCGGACGCGGCCGTCGGCGCCGGGATCACAGCGGGTCTCTTCGCGGCGGGGCTGGGCGGCGCGGACGCGGTGGCCTGGGGACTGGCCACCGCGCTCACGGGCCTGGTCTTCGGGTCCGTGGCCGCCGTGACCGCCCAGCTCACCGAGCACGCGCGGGCCGCCTCCGGCGCGGCGATGGCCGTGCTGGGCGCGGCCTTCCTGGTGCGCGGGATCGGGGACGTCATCGAGCCCACCGGCTCGTGGCTGTCCTGGTTCTCGCCCGTCGCGTGGGCCCAGCAGACCCGGCTCTACGTGGACCTGCGGTGGTGGCCGCTGGCGCTGTCGGCGGCGCTGACGGGCGTGCTGCTGGGCGCGGCCGTGCTCCTGGCCCAGCGGCGTGACCTGGGCGCCGGGCTGCGGCGGGGACGCCCCGGCCCGGCGACGGCCGCGGCGTCCCTGCTCTCCGCGACCGGGCTGGCGCGCCGCCTGCTGCGCGGCACGTTCCTCGGGTGGACCGCGGGTCTCGTCCTCTTCGGGCTGGCCTTCGGCTCCCTGGCCGACTCCCTGGAGAACAGCATCGCGGACATCCCGTCGATCACCGAGTGGCTCGTGGTGGACCTCGACGCCCTCACCGAGTCCTTCGCCGCCGCGATGCTGTCCTACCTCGCGCTCGGGGTGGTCGCGTTCGCCGTCTCGGCCGTGCTGCGGCTGCGTGCGGAGGAGGAGTCCGGCCGCACGGCCCTCACCCTGTCGACGGGCCTTCCCCGGGCGCGCTGGGCCCTCGGCTGGCTCGCCGTCGTCGTCGTGGAGGCCCTCCTGGCCCTGCTGCTGGCCGGGGCGGCGCTGGGGGCGGGGGTCACCGCGACCACCGGCGACCTGCGCTGGACCGGTGAGCTCGCCCTGGCGGCCCTGGCGTACTTCCCGGCCGTGCTCGTGACCGCCGGGCTCACGGCCGCCCTGGTGGGTCTCGCCCCGCGGGCCGCCGCCCTGAGCTGGGCCGTGGTCGCGCACATCGTGTTCGTCGCGTGGTTCGGCCTGCTCCTGGACCTGCCCGGATGGGCGATGGACCTCTCCCCCGTCCAGCGGACACCGCTCGTGCCGTCCGAGGACTGGGCGGCCGCGCCCCTGCTCGGCCTGGCCGCACTCGGGGCCGCGCTGCTGGCCGCGGCCGCCGCCGGCTTCCGCCGCCGGGACCTGCTCGCCTGAGGGCCCCGCGGGTGGCGCACACCACGATTGTCCGTAGACTGGCACACCAGGTGAGCCGGGAAGTCTGGTCGGCACGAGAGATCCGATGCCCGAAAACGGAGGAACTACGTGTCCAGCCATGACCCCACGGTCCGCCCCGAGGACCAGCCCGAGAACCGCCCCCCGGAGGACCACAGCCACGACACGCTGCGCCGCGGCAGCTACCGCGAGGTGCTGCGCGTCGGCGAGATCCTCCGCAAGGAGACCATCGGCGGCCTGCTGCTCGTGCTGGCCGCGGCCATCGCGATCGTCTGGGCCAACTCGCCCTTCGCCGACAGCTACTTCGCCCTGCGCGACCTCGAGGTCGGCTACGAGCCCTGGCACCTGAAGCTCAGCCTCGGCAAGTGGGCCGCCGACGGCCTGCTCGCGATCTTCTTCTTCCTGGTGGGCCTCGAGCTCAAGCGCGAGTTCGTGGCCGGCGACCTGCGGGAGTTCCGCAAGTCCGTGGTGCCGATCACCGCGGCGATCGGCGGCGTCGTGGTGCCGGCCGCGATCTACGCCGCGATCAACTTCTCGGACCCCGAGACCTCCGGCGGCTGGGCCATCCCCACCGCCACCGACATCGCCTTCGCCGTGGCGGTGCTCGCCATCATCGGCTCGCACCTGCCCGCTGCGCTGCGGCTGTTCCTGCTGACCCTCGCCGTGGTCGACGACCTGCTGGCGATCACGATCATCGCCGTCTTCTACTCGGAGGACGTCTCGTTCCAGCCGCTGCTGCTGGCCCTGATCCCCTTCGCCCTCTACCTCTTCCTCGCCCAGAAGTACCGCCGGTTCTTCGGTCTCAAGGCCCCGGCCGCCTGGCTGATCCTGCTGCCGCTCGGCATCGTGGTCTGGGCCCTGGTGCACGAGGCCGGCATCCACGCGACCGTGGCCGGCGTGCTGCTGGGCTTCGCCGTGCCCGTGATCCGCAGCCAGGCCAGCGGCGGGCCGGAGGCAGGGCCCGGTCTCGCCGAGATCTTCGAGCACCGCTTCCGCCCCCTCTCCGCCGGCTTCGCGGTGCCGGTCTTCGCGTTCTTCTCCGCCGGGGTGGCCGTGGGCGGCTGGGAAGGCCTGACCTCCGCGCTCACCGCCCCGGTGACGCTGGGCATCGTCCTCGGCCTGGTGCTGGGCAAGCCGATCGGCATCGTCGGCGCCACGTGGCTGATCACCAAGGTCACGCACGCCCGGCTGGACCCGACCTTCCAGTGGATCGACCTCGTGGGCGTCGCCCTCCTGGCCGGCATCGGCTTCACCGTCTCACTGCTCATCGCGGAGCTCAGCTTCACCCCGGGCAGCCTGCCGGGCGACCAGGCCAAGGTGGCCATCCTCACCGCGTCCGTGCTGGCGGCGGCGGTGGCCTCGGTGCTGCTGCGGGCCCGCAACAAGCGTTACCGGATGATCGAGAAGCTCGAGTCCGTGGACGCCGACCACGACGGCATCCCGGACGTCTACGAGGAGGACGAGGAGGTCCGGGAAGAAGGCCGCCGCTGACCGGCCCCGCGCCCGCGGACCGGAGGACCCCCGCCCGGAGCACCGGACGGGGGTCCTCTCGCACGCCGGGGCGCCCTCAGCCGGCGAACAGCTTCAGGGCCTCCCGGTTGAACGCCTCGAGGTCGCCGGGGTTGCGGGAGGTGACGAGCCGGCCGTCGACGACGACCTCCTCGTCCACCCAGTCCGCCCCGGCGTTCTTCAGGTCGGTGGCCAGCGAGTTGTAGGACGTGAGCCGCTTGCCCTGCGCGAGCCCGGCCTCGATGAGGATCCAGGGGGCGTGGCAGATGGCGGCGATCGGCTTGCCCGCGGCGTCGAACTCCCGGACCAGGCGCAGGGCGTCCTGGTCCACGCGCACGTTGTCCGCGTTGAGGGTGCCCCCGGGCAGGACCAGCGCGTCGAAGTCCTCGGCCTTCGCCGCGGCGAGGGTGCCGTCCACGTCGTAGCTGCCGGCACGGTCCCAGTCCCCCTGCATCGCGGTGATGCTGCCCTGCTCCGCGGACAGCAGCACGGGCGTGCCGCCGGCCTCCTGGACGGCCTTCCAGGGCTCGGTGAGCTCGGGCTCCTCGACGCCGTTCGTGGCGATGAACGCGATCTTCTTGCCGGTGATGTCGGTGGTCATGGACTGCCTCCTGGATCGGTGGATCGGTGCTGGGATGTCTGCTGATACGGCTGAGTGCGGGGCTCCGCGCCGCGGCGGCTACTGCGCCCCGATGTCGCCGAGGACGTCGAGCGCGGCCCGGAGCCGGACGCCGGCGTCGTCGGCGACCTCCTGCACGGCGGGGGTGCCGCTGAGCTGGACCATGGTCTGCGGGTCGATCGCCTCGACCGTGGAGCTGCCGGGGTCCGTGCCGCGGCGCACCACCACGTTGCAGGGCAGGAGCGCGCCGAGCTGGGGCTCGGCGGCGAGGGCCTTGCTGGCCAGCCCGGGGTTGCAGGCGCCCAGGATCACGTAGTCGCCCACCTCCTCGGCGGCCTCGGCGCCGAGCTTCTGCTCGAACGTGCCGCGCACGTCGATCTCGGTGAGGATGCCGAAGCCCTGCTCGGACAGGGCGGCCCGCGTCCGCTCGACCGCCTCGGCGTAGGGCAGCGGGACGACGACGGCGTTGGTGTAGCTCATGCTGGCGCTCCTTCTCGGTCCGGGTTCGTGCTTCGCGGTTCCACTGTTGGCACGCGGGGCCCGGAAAGGGAAGGGCCCGGCGGCCGGGTTCTCGCTGGGCGATACGGGGAGCGGGATTCGATACCCCTGGGGGTAGTTGAATACCCCCAGGGGTATCTGCCATACTCGGAGGGAACGCCCGGCGCACCGGCCGGCACCCCTCCACGACCCGACCGCCCCGCCCCTGCGGGGAAGCAAAGGACACGCACCATGACCGTCACCCTCGTGCTGACCCTGCTGCTGTCGGTGCTGATCGGGCTCTCCCTCGGCCTGCTCGGCGGCGGCGGGTCCATCCTGACCGTGCCGATCCTCACCTACGTCGCCGGCCTGGATCCCAAGGAGGCCATCGCGGCCTCGCTGTTCGTGGTCGGGGTGACCTCGGCCGTGAGCGCCGTCAACCACGCCCGCAACCGGCGGGTGAAGTGGCGCACCGGCCTGGTCTTCGGCGCCGCCGGCATGGCCGGGGCCTTCCTGGGCGGGCTGGCCGGGGGCTACATCCCGGGCACCGTGCTGATGGTCGCCTTCGCCCTGATGATGGTCGCGACCTCCCTGGCCATGATCCGCGGCCGCAAGAACGGGCCCGCCACGGCCCACGACGGGGAGCTGCCGGTTCTCAAGGTCGTGGCCGAGGGCCTGGTCGTGGGCCTGGTCACCGGCCTGGTCGGCGCCGGCGGCGGCTTCCTCGTCGTCCCGGCCCTGGCCCTGCTGGGCGGGCTGTCCATGCCCGTGGCCGTGGGCACCTCCCTGGTGGTCATCGCGATGAAGTCCTTCGCCGGGCTCGCCGGCTACCTCACCACGGTCTCCCTGGACTGGGCCCTGGTCGGTGCGGTGACCGTCGCGGCGGTCGCCGGCTCGTTCGCCGGGGCGCGCCTGGCCGGGCGCATCCCGGAGGCGGCCCTGCGCAAGGGCTTCGGGATCTTCGTCCTGGTCATGGGCGTGTTCGTCCTGGTCCAGGAGCTGCCCGGCGCGGCCGGGATCGCCGTGGGCGCCATCGCCGCGGCCGCCGGCGTGGCCGCGGCCGTCTGCTGGTTCGCCGTGCCGAAGTGCCCGCTGCGCACCCCGCTCGCCGCCTGACCACCCCACCCACCGAGCACCCGATACCGACCACCGACCAGCACGATCGAGAAGGAGATCCCCATGGCCACCGTCGACCTCACCGAGCAGGCCTTCGCCGAGACCGTCCAGAACCACGACATCGTCCTCGTGGACTTCTGGGCGTCCTGGTGCGGGCCCTGCCGGATGTTCGCCCCGACCCACGAGGCCGCCTCGGCCAAGCACCCGGAGGTGGTGTTCGCGAAGGTCGACACCGAGGCCGAGCAGCGGCTCTCCGCCGCGGCCGGCATCAGCTCCATCCCCACCCTGATGGCCTTCCGCGAGGGCGTGCTCGTGTTCTCCCAGCCCGGGGCGCTGCCCGCGACCGGGCTCGAGCAGGTCATCACCGCGGTCAAGGACCTCGACATGGCCGAGGTCCACGCCGAGCTCGCCCGGCAGCAGGCCGGGCGGCAGGCCTGACCCGCCCCCCTTGAACCGTCATACCCCTGGGGGTATGTTGGGGGCGGGTTCGCCCCCCGTCCCCTCGTTCCACCACCCGCTACAGGAGGAGAACCATGGACGTCACCGTCATCGACACCCCGCAGCTCGGGGACCGCAGCTACCTCGTGCACGACGGGCAGGTCGCCCTGGTCATCGACGCCCAGCGCGACATCGACCGCGTCGAGACCGCCGTGGCGCAGGCCGGGGTGAAGGTCACCCACGTGGCCGAGACGCACATCCACAACGACTACCTGACCGGCGGCTGCCTCTACGCCCGCAAGCACGGCGCGGCCTACCTCGTCAACGCCGCCGACGAGGTCTCCTTCGAGCGCACCCCGATCGCCGACGGCGAGACCGTCCGGGTCGGGGAGCTCTCCGTGAAGGCCGTGGCCACCCCCGGCCACACCCACCACCACCTCTCCTTCGTGGTGACCCACGGCGAGGAGCAGGCCGTGTTCTCCGGCGGCAGCGTCCTCTACGGCTCCGTGGGCCGCACCGACCTGCTGGGCTCCGAGCACATGGTGGGCCTGACCCACGACCAGTACGCCTCCGCCCGCCGCCTCGCCGCCGAGGCCCAGGAGCAGGCCGCCCTGTACCCCACCCACGGCTTCGGCTCCTTCTGCTCCTCCGGCCCCGCCACCGGCGCGGAGGAGTCCACCCTGGGCGAGCAGATCCGGACGAACCACGTCTACACCGATCCGGACGAGGAGCACTTCGTCTCCGAGCTGATCGCCAACCTCACCGCCTACCCGAACTACTACGTGCACATGGGCCCGGCCAACGCCGCCGGCCCCACCGAACCGGACCTGGAGGTGCCCGACTCCCTGGACCCCGCCGAGCTCCGCTCCCGCCTGGAGGCCGGGGAGTGGGTGGTGGACCTGCGCCACCGCGTGGCGTATTCCTCCGACCACCTCAAGGGCACCATCAGCTTCGAGTACGGCGACGGCTCCAGCTTCACCGCGTTCCTGGGCTGGATCTTCCCCTACGACCGGCAGCTGACCCTCGTCGGCTCGCGTGCGGACGTCGAGAACGCGATCCGCGACCTCTCGCGGATCGGCATCGACTCCCCCGACGCCGCCCTGGGCGAGGACCCGGCGAAGCTCGCCCCCGGCGCGACCGTGTCCTCCTACCCGCGCGTCGACTGGACGGGCATGCTCGACCAGCGCCCCGAGGACGAGACCGTCCTGGACGTGCGCCGGGTGGACGAGTACGAGGACTCCCACATCCCCGGCGCGGTCAACATCCCGCTGCACGAGCTGCTGCCCCGGATGGACGAGGTCCCCGAAGGCCGACTGTGGGTGCACTGCGGCTCCGGCTACCGCTCCGGGGTGGCCGCCTCCCTGCTCGAGCGCGCCGGCAAGGACCCGGTGCACATCGACGCCCTGTTCGCCGACGCGGAGGAGGCCGGCGTCCCGCTCGAGAGCTGACGCCGGCGCGGGGCCGGGTCCGCGCGCCCGGCCCCGCGGCCCCTCCCCGCGGCCCCTCCCCGCAGCCGCCCCACCCCAGTGAAAGGCCCGCCGTGAGCACCTCCCGCACCGTCCCCCCGTCCGCCGCCGGACGGCGCAGCGTCACCGTGATCGGCACCGCGGTCGTCCTCCTGCACCTCGCCGGCTGGGGCGCACTGCTCGCCCTCGTCGCGGGCACCGACACCCCCCAGGGCGGCACGAGCCTGTTCGTGGGCCTCGCCCTCAGCGCCTACGCCCTGGGCATCCGGCACGCCTTCGACGCCGACCACATCGCCGCGATCGACAACGCGACGCGCTCGCTGACGGCACGCGGCCGGGAGTCCACGGCCACCGGCTTTTGGTTCGCCCTGGGGCACTCCTCGGTGGTCCTCGTCTCCGTGCTGCTGCTGACCCTCGGGGTGGAGGCCTTCGCCGGCGGCCTCGCGGACGAGGGCTCCGGGCTGCGCCGGGCCGCCGGGATCTGGGGCGGCACCGTCTCGGGGCTGTTCCTCGTCACCGCCGGGGCCCTCAACCTCGCCGTGCTGCTCCGGCTGCGCCGGGCCCGCCGCACCGCGCGCACCGGCGTCCTGGACCCCGCCGAGCTGGAGGCCCACCTCGCCGACCGCGGGGTGCTGCACCGCGTGCTGCACCCCATGACGCGAGCGGTGGACCGCCCGGCCCGGATGTACCCCGTCGGCTTCCTCTTCGGCCTCGGCCTCGACACGGCCGCCTCGATCGGGCTGTTCGTCATGGCCGGCGGGCTCGCCCCCGAGCTGCCCTGGTACGCGGCGCTCGTGCTGCCCGTGCTCTTCACCGCCGGCATGACGCTGTTCGACAGCGCCGACGGCATCCTGATGCACCGGGTCTACGGCTGGGCCTCGGTCGACGCCCGCCGCAAGCTGAACTACAACGTCACGGTGACCACCGTCTCGGTTCTCATCGCCTTCGTGATCGGCGGGGCGAGCCTGCTGTCCGTGCTCGCCGAGCTCGTGCAGCCGAGCGGCGGTGCGCTCGCTCTCGTGGCGGCGGTCGACCTCAACTTCCTCGGCATGGCCGTGATCGTCTTCTTCGGCGCCGTCTGGCTGGGCTCGCGGGCCCTGGACCGGTTCCGCCGCGACGGCCGGCCGGTCCCTGTGCGAGGCTGAGCCCGTGGTCCGACTCCTCCTGCTCGCCGACACGCACGTCCCCAAGCGCGCCCGCGACCTCCCCGCCGCGGTGTGGCGTGCTGTCGACGACGCCGACGTGGTGCTGCACGCGGGCGACTGGATCGACCTCGCGACCCTCGACCGGCTCGAGGAGCGCGCCGCCCGCCTGGTGGGGGTGTGGGGCAACAACGACGGGCCGGAGCTGCGCGAGCGGTTGCCCGAAGTGGCCCGCGAGACGCTCGGGGGCGTGCGCTTCGGCATGGTCCACGAGACCGGGGCCGCCGCCGGACGGGAGGCCCGCGCGGACCGGGCGTTCCCCGGCCTCGACGTCCTGGTCTTCGGCCACAGCCACATCCCGTGGGACAGCACCACCCCGGCGGGGATGCGGCTGCTGAACCCCGGCTCCCCCACGGACCGGCGGCGCCAGCCGTACTGCACGTACCTGACGGCCGCCGCCGCGGGCGGGCGGCTCACCGACGTGGAGCTCGTGCGCCTCCCCCGGCGCTGACGCCGCCCGGTCCGCCCCGGCGGGGCGCCCCCTCAGACCAGGCCGCGCAGCTTGTAGTAGCGCCGGCCCACCACGGTCCCGTTGACCCGGATCACGGCCCACACCAGCACGAGCAGCAGCGCCACCAGCACGGCGGGGACGGGCACGAAGACCGCCCAGACGACCAGCGCCATGCCGGGCACGGTCAGCAGGATCGGCCAGGCGTACTGCACCATCTCCACCGCCATGTAGTCCTGCATCTCTCGCAGCGCCGGGTCCTGCGGGACGGCGGCGCGGCGCACCGAGGTCCGCAGCCCCTTGCTCGCCCGGGCGCGGGCGTCCATGAGGTCGTTGCGGGGTGCGTCGTCCGCGCGGGTGAGCGAGAGGATGATGCCGCTGAGCAGCAGAGCGGCCCCGCCCACCACGAGCCCCCACTGGGCGGGGCTCAGCAGCCCGCGATCGCCCAGCAGGAGTGCGGCGGCGATGCCGCCCAGCAGCCCCACGACCAGGCTCGCCACGAGGGCGAGCACGATCCGCCGGGCCCAGATCGCATCGAGCTCCCCGAGCCGGGGGATCTGCACGTGCGGGTGGTCGGCCCCGCTGAGCCGGATCTCCTCGTCCATGGCGTACCGTCCTCTCGTCGTTCCGGTGCTCCTGCTCGGTCACCTCCATTGTCCCGCGACCCGGTCCCCGCGGCACGTCCTGCGACGGAACGGCCGGGGCACCCGGCCCGCACTTGACGGGGCACCGCCGGAGGTATTCGCTGGAGGCACGGCGGGACCGCCCAGCGGAGCCGCGACGACCACCAGGAGGCTCCATGACCGCCAGCGACCGCTTCTACCTCGACAAGGCGGATCCCGGCAGCTGGCGGGCGCTCAACGGGCTGGCCCGCAAGGTCGCCGCCGCGGCCGAGGACGCCGGGCTGTCCCGGGCGCTGGTGGAGCTGCTCAACATCCGGGTCTCCCAGCTCAACGGGTGCGCGTTCTGCCTGGACCTGCACACCGGCTACGCCGTGGAGGCCGGGGTGAGCGCGCAGAAGCTCGCCGTGCTCCCCGCCTGGCGCGAGACGGGGCTGTTCGACGACCGGGAGCGGGCCGCGCTGGCCATCGGGGAGGCCGTGACCCTGCTGCCCGACGAGGAGACCCGGCTGGCCGAACTGGCGGTGGCCCGGGCGGAGCTGACCGACGAGCAGTACTCCGCGCTGCAGTGGACGGCGGTGGCGATCAACGCCTTCAACCGGGTCTCGGTCCTCTCCCGGCACCGGGTCCGCCCCCGGGCGGCGGCGCCCGAGGACCGGGGAGCCGGGGAGCAGGCGCCGGACGCGTCGCGCACCCCGTCGGCCGTCGCGGGAGGCACGGCGTGACCAACCTGGACGTGGACCCGCAGGAGCTCCTGTGCACCGAGGCCGCCGGGGCCGGCGCGCAGCTGCTGGCACCGCGCGAGGTGCCCCTGGGCGGACCGCGGGCGATGACCGTGCGCCGCACCCTGCCCCAGCGGCGGCGCAGCCTCATCGGGGCGTGGTGCTTCGTGGACCACTACGGCCCCGACCTGGTCTCGGAGTCCGGCGGCATGACCGTGGCCAGGCACCCGCACACCGGGCTGGCCACCGTGAGCCTGCTGTTCACCGGGGGGATCGCCCACCGGGACTCCGCCGGCCACGACGCGATCGTGAAGCCGGGGGAGGTCAACCTCATGATCGCCGGGCGGGGCATCTCCCACCAGGAGTTCTCCACCCCCGGGACCACCCTCCTGCACGGGGTGCAGCTGTGGTACGCCCTGCCGGACGCGACCCGTCACATGGCCCCGGCCTTCGAGCACCACGCCCCCGAGCCGGTGCTCGGCGAGGGCACCGAGCTGCGCGTTCACCTGGGCTCCCTGGCCGGGGTCACGTCCCCGGTGGAGACCTTCACGCCGCCGCTGCTCGCCGCCGAGGCCCTCCTGCGGCCCGGGGCCCGCCTGGAGCTCGAGCTCGACCCGGGCCTCGAGCACGGCGTGCTGCTCGACAGCGGGGACCTGACGCTCGACGGCGCCCCCGTGCCGGTCGACCACCTCGCCTACCTCCCGGTCGGACAGGGGTCCGTGGTGCTGGAGGCCGGTCTCAGCCCGGTCCGGCTGCTGCTCATCGGCGGGGAGCCGCTGGGCGAGCAGATCGTGATGTGGTGGAACTTCGTGGGCCGCACCCACGAGGAGGTCGTCGCCTACCGCGCCGCTTGGCAGGCGGAGATCGAGGCCGAACCCGCCGCCGCCCCGGTGGGCGGGACCTACGCCGACGGCGCCCCGTATCCGCGCTTCGGCCCCTACCCGCCGGACCAGCCCGCCCCGCTGCCGGCCCCGCCGCTGCCCACCGTCCAGCTGCGTCCCCGCGGCTGAGCCCGACCCCCCGGGAGAGCACCATGGACACCTCCGCCGTCACGGTCCGGAACAACCCCGGCCGGCACCGCTACGAGCTCCTCGACGGGGGGACCGTGATCGGCACGGCCCACTGGGTCCCCTTCGACGGCGCGGACGGACCGCAGCGGATCTTCCACCACACGAGCGTGGACGAGGCCTACGGCGGGCAGGGCCTGGGCTCGAGACTGGCCCGGGAGGCCCTCGACGACACCGCTGCGGCCGGGCTGCCCGTGGTCCCGGTGTGCCCCTACATCAAGAAGTGGCTGCGCACGCACCCCGACCACCCCGCCGTGCGCGTGCCGGTGCAGCCCGAGCACCTCGCCGCCGTCCCCCGGCAGGAGCAGCAGTGACCCCGCCCACCCGGGCCGGACGACGGACGGGTCCCGCCCCGGGACGGGTGGAACAGGGTGCGCTCAGCTGCTCTGCGCGGCGACGAGGTCGAGGAAGTGGGCGCGCATCCGGCCGCGGTCGGGCTCCACACCGGTGATGAGCCGGAACGCGTCCACCGCCTGGCCGACGGCCATGTGGCCGCCGTCGAGCACCTGGCACCCCGCGGCCCGGGCGGCGGCGATGAGCTGGGTCTCCACCGGCAGGTAGACGACGTCCGCGACCCACTGCCGGGCCGCCAGCAGGTCCGGGTCCACCGGCGTGCCGGGGTGGTGGTGCATGCCCACCGGGGTGGCGTTGACCAGCCCGTCGGCCGCGCGCACCAGGTCCGGCAGGCCCTCGACGGTGGCCGCCTCGACCTGCTGCTCGGGGAACAGCCGGGCCATGGCCGCGGCCCGCTCGGCCGCCCGGGCGGGGTCCACGTCGAACAGGTGGAGGGTCCGCACGCCGGCGCTGAGCAGGGCGGAGGCCACGGCGGAGCCGGCGCCCCCGGTCCCGACCTGGACCACGCGGTCCTTGGCCGCGCCGGGGAGCACCGCCCGGAACCCCGCGGCGAAGCCGGACACGTCGGTGTTGTGGCCGATGAACCGCCCGTCGCGGATCACCACCGTGTTGACGGCCCGCAGCGCCGCCGCCTCCGGGGCGACCTCGTCGAGGTGCTCCAGGACCAGCTGCTTGCACGGGTGCGTGATGTTGAAGGCGTTGAACCCGAGGTCGCGGCCGGCGCGCAGCAGCTCTCCCACGTCCTCGCCCGGGCGGCCGATCACCTCGAGGTCCACCGGGCGGTACAGGTAGTGCAGGCCGTGGTGGTGGGCCTCGGTCTCGTGCATCGGCGGGGTGAGGCTGCGGGTGATGCCGTCGCCGATCAGGCCCACCAGGTAGGACTCGGAAGTGGTGCTCATGGAGGACTCCTTGCGGGGTGCGGGCAGGACGCGGCGGCGCCGACCACCCCCGGTGCGCAGCCGGTGCCGGTTGCGGGGAGAGCATCGCGAGCCGTTGGGACGCCCATCACAGTACACCGGGACAACCTCCGAGACCTCGTGTGCACCCACTATGTGAACACAGATGCCACAGAATGGGAGTGTGCGCGCGTGGCAGCGGGCGCACCCGACCGCCCGGCCCGTCGGTGGCGGCCGCCGAGTGGCTCGCCGCCCATCCGCACGTCAGCGGCTTCGGCGTGGAGACCGTCGGCATCGACGCGGGTGTCGCCGGCGGCTTCGATCCGCCGCTCCCCGCCCACCACCACCTGCTGGGGCATGACGAGTACGGGCTCACCTCCCTGCGCCGCCTGGACCGGCTGCCGGTCCTCGGGGCGCAGCTCGTGGTCGCGCCCCTGCCGTTGGTGGGCGGAACAGGCAGCCCCGCCCGGGTGCTCGCCCTCGTCGAGCGGCCCGCGGCGTGACCGGCACGGTCGCTTCCTCGGCCCGGAGGCCCCGGTGGTGCAGGTGGACCTCGAGGAGTCCGTCCTGGGCGCGCACCGGCCGGCGGACCGGCCGCTGGACCTGGGGGTCGTGGGCGACTGCGCGCTCAGGGCGCGGGACGTCCTCGCCGTGCTGGACGGCGCCGCCGTCCGGGGCGCGCCGGCGGTCAGGAGCCGGGCTGCTCGTGCCCCGCCGCGTCCTGCGGGGCACGGGTGATGCGCACCCGCTCCACCCGACTGCGGTCCACGGCGAGGACCTCGAGCCGGTGGTCGTCCACGACGACCACGTCGCCGGGGCGGGCCACCCGCCCCAGCCGGTCCATCACGAACCCGCCCACGGTCTCGTAGTGGCCCTCGGGGATCACGAGACCGGCCTCCGCCGGGACCTCCTGGATGATCAGCCCGCCGTCCACGAGGACGGCCCCGCCCCGGCGCAGCACCGTGTCCTCGTGCTCCCGGATCCCGGCGTCGAACTCGTCGTAGATCTCCCCCACGAGCTCCTCCACCAGGTCCTCGAGGGTCACGATGCCCGCCGTCCCGCCGTACTCGTCGACCACCAGCGCGATGTGGTGCCCGCCCTTGCGCATGGCCTGCAGGGTGCGCAGCACGTGGTTGGTCTCCGGCAGGAACGGGATGGGCCGCACCACGTCCCGCAGGGTCCGCGGCGGTGCCTCGATGACCCCGTCCCCGTCCTCGTCCGCGAGCACGAGGTCGCGGATGTGCACGAAGCCCAGGACGTCGTCCACGCTCGTGCCGAGGACGGGGTAGCGGGAGTGCGGCAGGGTCAGCGCCGTGCGGTACGCCTCCGTGACGGGCAGGGTGCCGTCCAGGAACTGGACGTCGGGGCGGGGGCGCATGACCTCCGCGAGACGGCGCTCGCCCGCCTCGAAGACGTCCGTGAGGATCGAGCGGGACACGGGGCCGATGCCCCGGGTGTCCACGACCATCTCGCGGATCTCCTCCGCCGAGACCTCCTCGGCGGCGGCGTGCGGGTCCCCGCCCACGAGCCGCACCACCAGGTCGGTGGACACGGAGAGGAGCCAGATGACGGGGCGCATGAGCTTGGCGAACAGGTTGAGCGGCGGGGCCAGGGCCTTCGTGAAGCCCACCGAGCGCTGCATGGCCAGCCGCTTGGGCACGAGCTCCCCCAGGACCAGGGAGAGGTAGGCGATGACCAGGGTCATGCCGATCAGCGCCGTGGTCTCCGCGGCGGCGGTGGACAGCCCGGCCCGGACGAGCAGCGGGGCCACGTCCGGGGCGAGCGTGGAGGCGCCGTAGGCCGAGGAGAAGAACCCGGCGACCGTCACGCCGATCTGCACCGCCGAGAGGAAGAGGTTGGGGTCCCGGACGAGGGCGGCGGTCCGGGCGCCCTTGCGCCCCGAGCGCTCGATCCTCCGGACCTGGCTCTCCCGCAGGCTCACGATGGCCATCTCGGTGCCCGCGAAGACCCCTCCGACCGCCACGAACAGCAGGATCAGGAGGATGTTCACGAGGGTGCTGGAGTCCATGGCGACCACGCTACCGCCCCGCCCCGGGGCGGGCCCGGGGCACCGGCGCCGCGCCGGTATCCTGGGGCGACCGACGAGCCGGCCGCGCCGCCGCGCCGTCCGGCCGTCCGAGGGGGAGGAGATCCATGGACGAGGTGTTCACCCTGCTCGGTCTCGGCCTCGTGGGCTTCGGGCTCTACGACGTGTTCCGCGGGCTCCTGTATCCCAGCGGCCGGGGCACGATCAGCTTCTGGGTGCTGCGGCTGGTGTGGAGGCTCTCCCGCAGCACGGACCACCGCTGGGGCTCCCTCGCGGGGCCGCTCGGCGTGGTGGTCGTCATCGTGCTGTGGGGCATGCTCCAGGCGTTCGGGTGGGCCCTGGTGTACTACCCGTACGTCCCGGAGGGCTTCTACTACGCCGAGGGCATGAACCCGGAGGAGTACGACGACTTCGCCGAGGCGCTCCACATCTCGCTCGTGACCCTGGGCACGCTCGGCTTCGGGGACGTCGTGCCCACCGGGGCGTGGCTGCGCTTCGTCTCGCCCATCGAGGCCCTGATCGGCTTCGCGCTGCTGACCGCGACGGTGTCGTGGTTCATCCAGATCTATCCGGCCCTGGCCCGGCGGCGCGCCCTCGCGGTGCGGCTGCGCGCCCTGCAGGCCGTGGGCTTCGCGGAACGCGTGGCGCACCTGGACCGCGCCGGCGCGAGCCGGACCGTGGACCAGCTCACCGCGGACGTGGTCGACGTGCACGTGGCCCTCGTGCAGAACGCGGAGTCCTACTACTTCCGTGAGGTCAAGGAGGACGCGGCGCTGGCCGTCTTCCTGCCCTACGCCATGGAGATCGCGGCCCGCGCCGGGGAGTCCCCTGCCGAGGAGGTCCGGCTCAGCGCCGCGATGCTCTCCTCGGCCGTCTCCGACATCGGCCAGCACCTGCGCACGGAGTTCCACGGCTCGGGCGAGAGCACCGAGGAGGTGCTCGGCGCCTACGCGACCGACCACGGGTACTCCCCCGGTCCGGGCGGGCGCAGCGGGCGCTCCCCGGACTGACCCGCGACTGCCGGGCCGCGTCCGGGGACGGTCCCGGGGGCAGGGCCCGGCGTGCCCCCGGGCGGGGCGAGGGGCCGGCGGTGGTCACCGCCGGGGGCGGCCGGGGCTCACCAGAGGTGGCGGCACTGCCCGTTCTGGCAGGAGAACTCGGGGGCGCGCCCGTCGGGCAGCATCATCGACGGGGACGCCAGCTCGACGTCGCGCGCCTGGTCCCAGTCGTCGGGCATGATCTGCACGTAGACCAGCTCGAAGCCGGTGGCGCCGCAGCGCGGGCACGGCGCGGTGGTGCCGCGCAGTCCCTCGGACGGGGTGGTGCTCATGGCGTGCCTCCCGTGGGAACAGGCGCCGGGCGCTCCGGAGCCGGTGGGCCCAGTGTAGTGGGCCCGCCGGCGCCTCCGCCCGGGGCCCGCCGGCGCCTCCGCCCGGGGGCCGGTGGAGGCGCCGGCCGGCTCAGGCTCTCGTGCCGGCCTCGCGCTTGGCGCGCTGGATCTCCTCGTAGACGTGGCCGCGCAGCTCCGTGAACCGCGGCAGGCCGCGGGTGGTGAGCTGGTCGCGGTCGTCGGGCAGGTCGATCGCGAGGTCCTCCTGGACCACCGTGGGCGAGCTCGAGAGGATGATGACGCGCTCGCCGAGGTAGACGGACTCGTCGATGTCGTGGGTCACGAACAGCACGGTCACACCCATCCGGTGCCACACGTCCCGGATGAGGTCCTCGAGGTCGGCGCGGGTCTGGGCGTCCACCGCGGCGAAGGGCTCGTCCATGAGCAGGATCTTCGGCTGGTAGGCGACCGCCCGGGCGATCGCGACGCGCTGCTGCATGCCGCCCGAGAGCTGCCACGGGTACTTCTTGTCCGCGCCGCGCAGGTCGACGGCGGCGATCGCCTCCTCCACGAGCCGGCTCCGCTCGTCCCGGGCCAGCTTGGCGTTCTTCAGGGGCAGCTCCACGTTCTCGCGGACCGTCATCCACGGGAAGAGGCTGCGCCCGTACTCCTGGAAGACCACGGCCATGTCCTTAGGCGGGCCGGTCACCTGCTCCCCGCCCAGCAGCACCTCGCCGGAGGTCGGCGCCATGAGCCCCGAGATGCACTTGAGCAGCGTGGTCTTGCCGGAGCCGGAGGGTCCCACGAGGCACGCCAGCTCGCCGCGGTTGAGGTCGAACGTGAGGTTGCGGACGGCCTCCACGTCGCCGTGGTCGCTCTGGTAGATCTTCTGCAGCCCGCGCACGGACAGCAGCACGTCCTTGCCCCCGGTCCGGCCGGCGCCGCCGTCCGAGACCTCCGTGGCGGTCCCGTCCGGGCCGGTCCGGTCGGCGGCCGCGCCGCCGCCCGCTGCCGAGCTTCCTGATTCAGCCTGCATTCTCCACCTCTTTCAGGCCCCGGTACCAGGCGAGGACCTTGTGCTCAACACGTTGGAAGACGAACGCCAGCAGCACGCCGATGAGACCCAGGACGGCGATGCCGCTCCACATCTCGGGGATGGCGAACGACCGCTGGAACTGCACGATGGTGAACCCGAGCCCCGAGGACGAGGCGAACATCTCCGAGATCACCATCAGGATCAGCCCGATGGACAGGGCCTGGCGGATGCCGGCCATCATCTGCGGGCTGGCGGCGGGGACCACCAGGTGGATGATCCTCGACCACCCGTGGATCCCGTACGAGCGCGCCGTCTCGTTCATGACGGAGTCGACCGAGCGCACGCCCTCGATGGTGTTCAGCAGCACGGGCCACACCGAGCCCAGCACGATCACCACGACCTTCATCTGGTCGTTGACGCCGATGAGCAGCATCAGGACGGGCACCAGCACCGGCGGAGGGATGGCCCGGAAGAACTCGAGCACGGGCTCCAGCAGGTTCCGCAGCCAGCGCACCGAGCCGATCACGAGCCCGGCGACGACACCGAGCAGGATGGACAGCGCCAGTCCCACCAGGAGCCGGCCGATGCTCGGCAGCACGTCGTCGAAGAACCGGTCCCCGAACCAGACGTCCACGAACGTCGTGGCGAACTCGCCCGGCTCCGGGACGTAGAAGCTGGTCTCCACCAGGGTGTAGACCCACCAGACGAGGATCAGCAGGACGGGCAGCGCGAGGGCGTAGCCCAGGGTCTTGACGAGTCTCACACCGCCACCTCTCCACGGACGGACGAGTGCCAGGACAGCGCCCGGCGCTCGAGCGCCCGCATCCCCAGGTTGATGAGCACGCCCAGCAGCCCGGCCGTGACGATGAACGCGTACATGGCGGTCACGGCGCCGCCGGACTGGGCCAGGGAGATCTCCCGGCCCAGCCCGGGCGTGCCGATCACGAGCTGGGCGGTCACCGCCAGGATCAGGGCCACGGCCGCCCCGAGCCGCAGCCCGGTGATCACGTAGGGCAGGGACGTGGGCCACGTGACGTACCGGACGCGGGCCACCGGTCCGAGGCCGTAGCTCTTGGCCGTGTCCTGCGCCACGGTGTCCACGTCACCGACCCCGTAGAGGACCTGGATGAGGATCTGCCAGAAGGACGCGTACACCACGAGCAGCAGGGTGGACTCGAGCTGCACCCCGAACAGCAGCACGGCCAGCGGGATGAGCGCCACCGACGGGATGGGCCGGAGGAACTCGATGGTGCTGTGCGTGGCCCGGCGCAGGAACGCGCTGCTGCCGATCACCAGCCCCAGGACGATCGCGGCGACCGCGGCGATGAGCAGCCCGAGGAACCAGGCCCGCACGGTCTGCCAGACCGCCAGCCAGAAGCCCGCCGAGCCGAGCTGCTCCCCGAGCTCCAGCAGGACCTCGCTGGCGGGGGGCAGGTAGCGCGGGTTGACGATGCCGGTCAGGGGCAGCAGCTCCCAGGTGAGCAGGAATCCGAGGATTCCCAGCACACCGAGGACGCCGGGCCCCCAGGACCGGCCGGCGCGGGTCCGTGCCATGGATGGGATCCTTCCTGTCGGTCCGTGCTCCTGCGCTACGGCAGGAGCGTGTCCAGGTCGGGCTCGTTGTTCAGCGAGCCGTACTCCACGGCCGCGCTGCCCAGCTTCTGGAACGACTCCCGGTCGAACTCGGTCCGGTAGCGGGGCAGGGCCATCTTCTCGCGCAGCTCGTCGCTGATCTCCGTGTAGGTCCCCACGATGTCGCGGACCTCGTCCGGGTTCTCGTTCGCGTACTCGAGGGACCTGTTCATGGCGTTCTGGAAGCTCTCGACGAGCTCCGGGTCCTCCTCGATCCGCTGCGCCGTCGTGAAGTAGCCGGCGATGTCGAGCTCCGGGTCGAACTCCACGAAGTTGTAGGACACCGCGCGGGCGCCCTCGTCGAGGACCTGGGTGAGGAACGGGTCCAGGATCCAGGCGGCGTCCACCTGGCCGCGGTCGAGGGCCGCCGGGGCGTCCGGGAAGCCGACCTCCACGAACTCGATGGAGTCGGGGTCGCCGCCGGCCTGCTCCACGACGTGGCGGATCGTGGTGTCGCCGATGTTGTTGAGGTTGTTCACCGACACGGTCTTGCCCGCCAGGTCCTCCGGCCCCTGGATGTCCGAGTCGGCGGGGACCACCACGGCGCTGAAGTCGCGCTCGGCGTCGCCGGAGGTCGTCGTGCCGTTGGTGACGAAGCGGATGTCCAGCCCCTCGTCCTGGGCGACCATCACGGACAGGGTGTTGCCGAAGGCGAAGTCGAAGTCCCCGCTGACCACGCCGGGCACGGCGGCGGCACCACCGGTGGTGGTCTGGATGTCGAGGTTGATGCCCTCCTCCTCGAAGAAGCCCTGCTCCTCCCCCAGCCAGATGGCGGCCGTGTCGACGATGGGGATGACGCCCACGGTGACGTCCTGCATCTCCCCCTCGGCGCCCCCGCCGCCGTCGCCGCCGCACGCGGCCAGCGCCAGTACGGATCCTGCTGCTCCCAAGCCCATGAGCGGACGCCGCATCATGCCTCCCTGTGTTCTCTGTGGTGATGTCGGTGCTGACGCCGGTCCGGTGCTGACGTCCGTGGTCGGTGCCGGGCCCGCCGTCCGCACCGCGCTGTGCGACCCGGCGGACCCGGGCTGTGATAGGGATCACTCTAGTGGCGTAGCATTCACAAACCAGTACATCTTGTCGATGGACCGATACATGACGTCTATGAGCCGCCGATCGAGGAGCATCCCCGTGGAGCTGGACCTGAACCTGATGCGCGTGTTCTGCACGGTCTACGAGCAGGGCAGCGCCACGCGGGCCGCGGCCGAGCTGCACCTCACCCAGCCGACGGTGAGCCACGCCCTGAAGAACCTGCGCCGGCAGTGCAACGACCAGCTCTTCGTCCGGGAGGGCCGGGGCCTGAGCCCCACCCCGTTCGCGCGGAGCATCTTCCCCCAGGTGAAGGCGGGGATCGCGCAGGTGACGGCGGCCGTCTCCTCCGGCGGCCGGTTCCATCCGGCGAGCGCCCGCGAGTGCTTCACCCTGGCCCTGACCGACCTCGGGGAGCTGGCGTTCCTGCCGTCCGTGATGACGGCGCTGCGGGAGCAGGCTCCGGGCGTGGAGCTGACCGTGCTGCCCCTGGACGTGGAGCACGTCCCGGAGGACCTGCTGCGCAACCGGGTGGACGCCGCGATCTGCGCCCCGTACATCGGCGGCGCCGACATCGTGCGGACGGTCATCGGCACGGACGAGTACGTCGTGATCGCCGCCCGCGACCACCCGCGCGTCCGGGAGCAGCTCACCCTCGAGCAGTTCGCGGCGGAGCCGCGGATCCGGCTCGCCCCCTCGATGGGCCACGAGCTCGCCGAGGTCGCGGCGGAGCGGGCGGGCGCCCCGGGCAGCACGGCCCTGCGGCTGTCCCACTTCACGGGCCTGGTCTCCGTCGTGGAGCGCACCGACTGCCTCGCGGTGCTGCCGCGGTACCTCGCCGAGACGCTCGTGGAGGCGGCCGGGATCCGCGTCTTCCCGCACCCCGTCGAGATGCCGGTCCTGCAGCTGGCCGTCTACACCCGTGAGCCCGGCCACCAGCGGCCCGCGCAGCGATGGTTCGCGCAGCTGATCGTGGACACGATGCGGGCGTCCGTCTCCCCGGACCCGTCGGCGCCGCTGCACCCCGTGCCCCGGCACCGCCGCCGCCCCTGACGGGTACGGCGGGCTCCGGCGGGCCCCGACCCCGGCCCCATCTGCTCCCGCGGTGCGGCGGCGCGGCTCAGCGGCAGGAGACCGTGAACACCCGGCCGTCGCCGGACAGCTCCACGGCGCCGCCGCCCCGGTGCAGCAGCGACTCCCCGCCGCCCAGCTCCCACTCCCGGTCCGCGGCGCGCACCAGCACCTGCTCCCCCGTGCTCAGCAGGACCGCGGTGCCCTCCAGCTCGACCGGGACGGACCGTCCCGGCACGAGCTCGTGGACGGTCAGCGACAGCCGCTCGTCCCACAGGGGGTAGACGCGGCGGCCGCGCTCGTCGGCCGCGGGCTCCACGACCTCCGGCTCCGCCTGCTCGTCGGCCAGCACGGCGAGCAGCTCGGCCACGTCCACGTGCTTGCCCGTCAGCCCGGCGCGCAGGACGTTGTCCGACGAGCTCATCACCTCGATCGCCGTTCCGGACAGATAGGCGTGGAGCTGCCCGGCCGGGGTGTGCAGGGACTGGCCGGGGGCGAGGCGGACGTGGTTCATGCACACCGCGACCAGCAGACCGCGGTCGTCCGGGTGCCGGTCCTGCACGTAGCGGACCATGGCGGCCACGGGGTCCTCCGGGTCCGCGGCGCGGGCCGCGGCGACGGTGGCCCGCACGGCGGCGGCGGCGGCGTCCTCGTCCATCGTCAGCACGGACGGCAGGACGGGGCGCCCGCCGCCGGCGACCTCGCGCAGCCAGTCCAGTCCCAGTCGCTCGGCCGTGGCGCACAGCCGCTCCGCGGACCGGACGCCCGTGAGCAGCTCCACGCCGGTGAGGGCCACCACGGTCTCGGGCTTGGCGGAGCGGTCCTTGTAGTTGCGCCGCGGGTCGTCGAGCGGGACCCCTGCCCGCTGCTCGCGCTCGAAGCCGGCCGCGGCCTGCTCCGGCGAGGGGTGGACCTGGATGGACAGCGGGGCGTCGATGGCCAGGATCTTGAGCAGGAACGGCAGGCCCTCCAGCGGCTCGTCCCGGCCGTCCCGCACCACCGTCGAGGGGGCGGCGGGGTGCCCGCCGACCCACAGCTCGGCCTCGGGCTCATCGCTCGGGACCGGCCTGCCCTGGAGCCGGGCGAGCACCTCGCGGGAGCCCCAGGCATAGTGCTGGACCGGGTTGCGCATGCGGAGGATCTCGACCATGCTCGTCATCCAATCACAGGACCGCCCGCGCCCCGCGGCGCCCGGGAGCGGCCGTGGCCTAAGATCACCCCTTGTGACTATCGATCTCTCAGCTTCCTTCAAGGCCTACGACGTCCGCGGCATCGTGGGCGAGTCCATCACCGCAGAGACGGTCCGGGCCACGGGCGCCGCGTTCGTGGACGTCCTGGGCCTCGCCGGCCTGACGGTCCTGGTGGGCGGGGACATGCGCCCCTCCTCGCCGGAGTTCGTGGACGCCTTCGCGGAGGGCGCCGTGCGCCGCGGCGCGGACGTCGTGAAGATCGGGCTGATCTCCACCGATGAGCTGTACTACGCGTGCGGGACCTTCGACGCCGCCGGGGTGACCTTCACGGCGAGCCACAACCCCGCCGAGTACAACGGCATGAAGATGTCGAAGGCCGGCGCCGTCCCGGTCTCCTCCGAGACCGGGCTCTACGACATCCGTGACCTCGCCCAGCGCTATCTCGACGAGGGCGCCGTCCCGGAGGCCTCCGCGCCCGGCACGGTCACCGAGCGGGACGTCCTGGCCGGCTACGCGGAGTACCTGCGCTCGCTCGTGGACCTGTCCGGGACACGGCCGCTCAAGGTGGTGGCCGACGCCGGCAACGGGATGGCCGGGCTGACCACCCCCGCGGTGCTGGGGGACGCCGTGCTGGAGGCGCTGCCGCTGGAGATCGTGCCCCTGTACTTCGAGCTGGACGGCACGTTCCCCAACCACCCCGCCAATCCGCTCGAGCCCGAGAACCTCGTGGACCTCCAGCGCGCCGTGCTCGAGCACGGCGCGGACCTGGGAATCGCGTTCGACGGCGACGCCGACCGCTGCTTCGTGGTCGACGAGCAGGGTGGGACCGTCTCCCCGTCCGCCGTCACCGCGCTGGTCGCCGAGCGCGAGATCGACCGCGCCCGGGCGGAGGGCGTCGAGCAGCCGGTGATCATCCACAACCTCATCACCTCGCGCGCCGTCCCCGAGCTGGTCACCGCACGGGGCGGGCGCCCCGTGCGCACCCGGGTGGGCCACTCGTTCATCAAGGCCGTGATGGCCGAGGAGGGCGCCGTGTTCGGCGGCGAGCACTCCGCCCACTACTACTTCAAGGACTTCTTCAACGCGGACACCGGCATGCTCGCCGCAATGCACCTCCTGGCCGCCCTGGGCGAGCAGGACCGGCCGCTGAGCGAGCTGATGCACCAGTACGACCCCTACGCGGCGTCGGGGGAGATCAACTCCACGGTCGAGGACAAGGCGGGCGCCGTCCGGCGGGTCGTGGACGCCCTGGCCGGCCGGGACGTGACCGTGGAGGAGCTGGACGGCACCACGCTCAGCCGCCCGGACGAGGGCTGGTGGTTCAACCTGCGCCCCTCCAACACCGAGCCGTTCCTGCGTCTCAACGTCGAGGCGAAGGACCGGCCGACCATGGAGCGGGTCCGGGACCGGGTGCTCGGGATCGTGCGCGCCTGACGCCTCCGGAACGCACGGGGCCCCGCCGGACAGCTCGTCCGGCGGGGCCCCGTGCGCTGCGGGCGCCTCAGACCCCGGCGGTCTCGCGCGCCTCGTCGTGGAGCATCCACTGGTCCGGGCCCAGGATCTCGTAGGCCACGTTGCGGCCCGGGACGCCCTGGGCGATCACCGCGGAACGGACGGCCTTCATGAAGGGCAGCGGGCCGCAGAGCACCACCTGGGCGTCGGCCGGGACCGGCACGGCGTCGAGGTCCATGAACCCGTCGTGGTCGCCCTCCCCCGGGGTCTCCATCCAGGTCTCCAGGCGGGCCGAGGGCAGCTCGGCGACCAGCATCTCGTGCAGCTCGCGCAGCGGCCAGGTCGCGGCCGAGCGGTCGGCGTGCAGGACGAGGACCTGGCGCTGCGACTCCTGGCGGACCAGCCGGTCCAGGAACGCGAGCATGGGGGTGACGCCGATGCCGGCGGAGGCCAGCACGAGGGGCCCGTCCCCGTCCGGGAGCACCACGTCGCCGTAGGGGTTGGAGACCCGCAGGACGTCGCCCACCTGCACGTCGTGGTGGAGGACCGGGGTGACCTCGCCGCGCTCGTCGAGGCGGACCGCGATCCGGCGCGTGCCCTCGGGACCCGGCACCAGCGTGAACTGCCGCGGCTGCTCCACGCCGTCGGGCATCCGGACCTCGACGGTCACGTACTGGCCGGGCTCCGCCGGCGTCATCGGGGTGTCGTCGGCGGGCTCGAGGGTGATCGCCGTGGTGGTGGTCCCGGTCCGCTCCTTGGCCGCGACCCGGTACGGGGCGAACACCACGGTGTTGGCCTGGCCCGCGTAGAGGCCCTCCTCGATCTTGATGAGGGCGTCGGCCATCAGCCAGTACACCTCGTCCCAGGCCGCCACGACCTCGGGCGTCGCGGCGTCGCCGAGGTCCCGGGCGATCGCGCCGAACAGGTGCTCGTGGACGATCGGGTAGTGCTCGGGGAGCACGCCCAGGGAGGCGTGCTTGTGCGCCACGCGGGAGAGCAGCTCGTCCGGGTAGCCCTCGGGGTGGGACAGCAGCCACGAGGCGAACATCGCAATGGAGCCCGCGAGGGCCTGCGCCTGGGTCCCGTTCTTCTGGTTGGAGCGGCTGAACATGCCGTCCAGCAGATCGGGGCGCGCCTCGAACATGGACCGGTAGAACTCGGGGGTGATGAACGGGATGCGCTCGGCGACGACGCCGATGGTCTGCTCGATGACGGGACGGGACTGGTCGGACAGCACGGTTGCCTCCTGGGGTGCCGGTGGGTGACATCCCCAAACTAGCATTTAAGATGCTGGATTACGGAATCGGCGCGCCGCCCGCCGCGCCGCCCGGCGGTTCGGGCGGGCGCAGCCCGATGGACACCAGCACCGGACCCACCTGGCGCTCGCTCACGAGGTCCCGCACGCGCACGTCGTCGAGCGCGCCGTAGAAGGCCTCCCGGGCGTCGGCGAGGGCGCGGCGCAGCCGGCAGCCGTGGTCCAGGGGGCAGTCCCCGCCGGCCGACTCGCACTCGACCATCGCCGAGCCGGCCTCGAGCTCGCGCAGGAGCGAGCCGACGGAGGCGTCCAGGCCGGCGGGGGTGATCGACACCCCGCCGGTGCGGCCGCGGCTCGAGGCGAGCAGGCCGAGTCCGCTGAGCCGGCCCACGGTCTTGGTCACGTGGTGGTAGGGGGCGCCCACGCCCTCGGCGATGGCGCGCGTGGTGAGCCTCTCCCCCTCGGGGACGGCTCCCGTCAGCAGCAGGACGCGCAGGGCGATGTCCGAGAAGGCCGTCAGCCGCACGTCCGGGTCCTCCGCTCGCTCATGGCGGCTCCTTCCCAGTCCTGGTGCGTCCCGGCCGTCCGCGGGAACATCTCCATTGTCCCACGCGGCCCCCGGACGCGGAGGAGGGGCCTCCCGTCAGGGAGACCCCTCGTCCGCGTCCGGGTCGGGGCGCTGCGGCCCGGACCGGGATCAGGCCTGGTTCAGGCGGTCCTCCAGCCCCGCGCGCTGCTCGAGGATGGGCTCGGGGACGTGGCCGAGCCGCTGGAACCACTCGTCGATGCTGGGCAGCTCCGCCTTCCACTCCCCGGCGTCGACCTTGAGGGCGGCCTCGAGCTCGTCGTCGGAGACGTCCAGGCCCGTGAGGTCGAGGTCCTCCTTGGTGGGCACGGTGCCGATCGGGGTCTCCCGGCCGCCCGCCGTGCCCTCGAGCCGGTCGAAGATCCACTTGACCACGCGGGAGTTCTCGCCGAAGCCCGGCCAGGCGAAGCCCCCGCTCGGGGTGCGGCGGAACCAGTTGACGTAGAAGACCTTGGGCATCTCGTCCTCGCCGATGCGCTCGCCGACCTCGACCCAGTGCTCGAGGTAGTCGTTGGCGTTGTAGCCGATGAACGGGAGCATGGCCATGGGGTCGCGCCGGACCACGCCGACGGCGCCCTTCGCGGCGGCCGTGGTCTCCGAGGACAGCGTGGCGCCCTGGAAGACGCCGTGCTCCCAGCCGAAGGACTGCGAGACGAGCGGGACGGTGGTCTTGCGGCGGCCGCCGAAGACGATCGCGGACAGCGGCACGCCCTCGGGGTCGTCGTACTCGGGGGCGAGGATGTCGGCCTGCTTGATGGGGGTGCAGAAGCGCGAGTTCGGGTGCGCGGCGGGACGGCCGCTCTCCGGGGTCCAGTCGCGGCCCTTCCAGTCCGTCAGGTGCTCGGGCGTCTCGTCCGTCATGCCCTCCCACCAGACGCCGCCGTCGTCGGTCAGCGCCACATTGGTGAAGATCGTGTTGCCCCGGGCGATGGCGCGCATGGCGTTGGGGTTGGTGGGCCACCCCGTGCCCGGGGCCACGCCGAACAGGCCGGCCTCCGGGTTCGTCACCCGGGCCTGCCCGTCCTTGCCGAAGCGGATCCAGGCGATGTCGTCGCCGACCATCTCGGCCTTCCAGCCCTCGAGGGTGGGCTCGAGCATCGCGAAGTTGGTCTTGCCGCAGGCCGAGGGGAAGGCCGCCGAGATGAAGCGGCTCCGGCCCTCGGGGTTCGTGATCTTGAGGATGAGCATGTGCTCGGCCAGCCAGCCCTCGTCGTGGGCGATGGCGGAGGCGATGCGCAGGGCGTAGCACTTCTTGCCGAGCAGCGCGTTGCCCCCGTAGCCGGAGCCGAAGGACCAGATGGCCCGGTCCTCGGGGAAGTGGACGATGTACTTGGACGGGTTGCAGGGCCAGGGCACGTCCTCCTCGCCCGGGGCCAGCGGGGCGCCCAGGGAGTGCAGGCACTCGACGAAGAACCCGTTCTGCTCGGTCATCTTCTCCAGCACGGGCGTGCCGATGGTCGCCATGATCCGCATGGAGCACACCACGTAGGCGGAGTCGGTGATCTCCACGCCGTAGCTCGGCCTCGCGGCCTCCAGGTGGCCCATGACGAAGGGGATGACGTACATGGTGCGCCCGCGCATGGCGCCGCGGAACTTCTTGCGCAGGGTGCCCTTCATCACCTCCGGGTCCTCCCAGTTGTTGGTGGGACCCGCGCCCTTCTCGGTCTTGGTGCAGATGAAGGTCCGCTCCTCGACGCGGGCGACGTCGTCCGGGTCGGAGAACGCGGCGAAGGAGTTGGGGAACTTGGTCTCGTCCAGGCGGACGAAGGTGCCGGCGTCCACGAGCTCGTCCGTGAGCTGCGTCCACTCGGCCTCCGAGCCGTCCACCCAGTGGATGCGGTCCGGCTGGGTCAGCTCCGCCATCTCCCGCACCCACGAGAGGAGGTGCGCGTGGGTGGTGGGCGCGTTGTTCAGAGCGCCCTTCACAGCCTCGTTCAGCCCGGTGGTCTCCGTCGTTGCAGTGGGGTTGTCAGCCATTGACATGTCTCCTCGTTGAGGCCGTCCGCCGACCGCCCGGGGCTCTCGTGGTGGTGCTCGTCGTCGAACACTCGACCCGGTGTCACCGGGCCCACAGTGAGCGGCGTGGAGGTGGGCGGCCGGTCTCTACTGTGATGTGGCCCCATCCTATCGTCCCGGCCCCGCCACGCCCCAGCAGGGTTACGCGCGCCGCGGCCCGTCGCGCCGGGCGTCCGGCCGGGCACCGGTGGATTTTGCGCAGCCGGAGGCCACATGTAGAGTTGTGTCCGGCTTGAACGGCGGTGACGCCGGGACGCCGATGCGCCTGTAGCTCAACGGATAGAGCATCTGACTACGGATCAGAAGGTTGGGGGTTCGAATCCCTTCGGGCGCACTCCAGTCGAGAAGCCCCTCACCGGCGGAAACGCCGGTGAGGGGCTTTTTCGTGCCCGGCTCCGGCCGGGCGGCGGAGAGCTCAGGCCGCGGCGAGGGCGTGGATGTCGCCCCCGGCGCGCCCCACGAGACCGCGGGTCACCACGGAGTCGAGCCCGGGCAGGGCGGCCAGGCGCAGCGCCAGGCGCCGCGCCTGCCGGCGCGCCCGGGAGGACGGCAGGAACCACTGCGCCCCGCCGCGGGCCACGCGCTGCTTCTCGGCCACGACCGGCCGCCAGACCCGCTCCCAGTCCGCCAGCGCCTCGTCGACCGATGCCGCGCGGGCGAGCCGTTCGGCGAGCAGCCACGCCCCGGCGATCCCCAGGGACGCGCCCTGGCCGCCCAGCAGGGACACCGCCTGGCCCGAGTCCCCGAGCAGCACCACCCGGCCGCTGCTCCACCGCGGCACCTCGACCTGCGTCACCGCGTCGTAGTAGAGCCGGTCCGCGGCGGGACAGGCCGCCAGGGCACGGGGCACGATCCAGCCGAGCGAGCCGTGGACGGCGCGCAGGGCCTCGCGGGGCGCGGCCGGCAGGGACGGCGCGGCGCTCCGGTGCACGGCGAAGGCGGCCACGCGCCCGTCGCGCAGCCCGTAGAAGCCCATGGCCCGGTCGATGCTGTCCGTGAGGCAGAAGCGGCTGCCGATCCGCCGGTACGACTCCGGGTCCTCGAACACGTACGCCGCCGTGTGCAGGCCGAGCCAGCGGCGGTAGCGCTCCTCGGGCCCGAACGCCGAGCGCCGCACCGCCGAGTGCACCCCGTCGGCGCCCACGACCAGATCGGCGTCGAGCACGGTGCCGTCGTCGAGCACCGCGCCGGCCCCGCCGGGACGCTGCCGCACGCCGACGACGCGCCGTCCGAAGCGGAGCTCCGCCACACCTCGCGCGTGCTCACGGAGCACCTGTTCGAGGTCGGGGCGCATCACGCTGACGAGGTGCCCGTCGAGGGCGCGGGCGAACCGGGCGAACGGCAGGCCGGCCCGGTCGCGGCCGTGCTCGTCCACGTAGCTGAGCCGGTCCACCGTGTAGCCGAGCTCCCGGACCGCGGGCAGCACGCCCATCGCCTCCGCGGCGTCCCAGCCGGGGCCGAAGAAGTCCATCATGTAGCCCTGCTCCCGCGGGCGCGGCGCCCGCTCCAGGACGACGACGTCCCAGCCCTGCCGGCCCAGGCACCCGGCCAGGGCCAGTCCCGCGATGCCCGCCCCGCAGACGACCGCGCGCACGGCCCGCGCCGCTCAGTACCGGTCGCCGACGGCGACGACGCCGGCCAGCAGGTCGAGGTCCTCGGCCGTCAGGCGCAGCTCCGCGGCCGCCGCGTCCTCCCGCAGGTGGCCGGGGTCGGTGGTGCCGGGGATCGGCAGCACGTGCTCGCCCCGCGCCGCGGTCCAGGCGATCGCGACCGCCGCGCAGGTGCTCCCGTGCCGGCGGGCGACCTCGCGGAGGGGGGCGAGCACGGCGTCCTCGTTGGCGGCCATGGCCTCGGCCGTGAACCGGGGGTTGCGCGAGCGGAAGTCGGCGCCGGAGAACTCCCGGCCCGCGAGGCCACCGGCCAGGTAGCCGCGGCCCAGCGGGGAGAAGGGCACGAACACCGCCCCGTGCTCGGCGCACCAGCCGATGACGTCCCCGGAGGGGTCCCCGTCGGCGGTGGGCCCCGAGCCGTCGGGGTTGCGGGTCCACAGGGAGTACTCCGACTGGACGGCCGCGACCGGGTGGATCGCGTGCGCCCGGTCGGCCTGCTCCGTGCTGACCTCGGAGAGCCCCACGTGGCGCACCTTGCCGGCGGTCACGAGCTCGGCCATCGCGCCCCACGTCTCCTCGAGGGGGACGTCGGGATCCACGCGGTGCAGGTAGTAGAGGTCCACCACGTCGGTGCGCAGCCGGCGCAGGCTGTCCTCGGCCGATCGGCGCACCTCGTCCGGCCGCCCGCAGCGCTCCGTCCGGGGCGGGTCGAGGGAGGCGGCGCGCAGACCGGTCTTGGAGCAGAGGAAGACCTCGTCGCGGCGCCCGCCGAGGGCGGCGCCGACGAGCGCCTCGTTCGCTCCCCCGCCGTAGAGCACCGCGGTGTCCACCACGTTCATGCCGAGGTCCACCGCGAGCCCGAGGACCTCGTGCTTGCGCCGCTCGGTCAGCCCGTGCCGGTCGTAGACCCAGCTCAGGCCCATGGCTCCGAACCCGATCACGCCCACGCGGTCCCCGGACGGGGTGAATTCGATCTGTCGCATCCCTTGCTCCTTCGTCGGTCCGGCCGCCGCGCGGGCGGCCGGAGCCCGCCGGTCAGCGGTCCCCCGCGGACGGGCGCGGCACCGTGAAGTCCACCAGGCGGGCGTCGGCGCCGTCCAGTCCGGCCCAGGCGCCCGGGACCTCCAGGACCGCCAGGCCGGAGGTGGGGCAGCCGTCGGCGAGCGCCATGACGGCGTCGTAGTCGGAGTCGGGGGTGGCCAGGCGCAGGGCGGCGTCGCGCAGACCGGGCAGGTGGCCGATGACCAGCAGGGACTCCACGGTCTCGGGCACGTGGTTGACCACCGCGATGATCCGGCTGTCCTGGGCCGCGTAGAGGGACTCGTCGAGCCGGGCGGTCGGTGCGAGGTCGCCGAGCTCGCTGCACACCCACGTGCAGGTCTGGCGCGCGCGCAGGGCGCTTGAGCACAGAATCATGTCCGGCACGTGCCCGTGGGCCAGCAGCCAGCGTCCCGCGGCGGCGGCGTCCGTCGCCCCGTCCCGGTGCAGGGGGCGGTCGTGGTCGGCCACGCCCCACGGGTGCTCGGCCTCCGCGTGCCGCATGAGGACGAGCTTCTTCCGGTCGTGGCGGGTCATCGGTTCATGATGCCACGCGAGCGCCGGGCACGGACCTGCCCCGGCGCCTCCGCGCTGCGGGAGGGACCGGGGCCTGCCGGGGCCGGCGACGGATCAGATCGAGTACTCGGGGGCCGCCCACACGACGACCTCGGGGTGCTCGTAGAAGCGGTAGCCCTGGCCGCGGACGGTGCGCACCGTGTTCGCGAGCCGGCCGAGCTTGGAGCGCAGGCGCCGGATGTGCACGTCGATGGTCCGCTCGTTGGGCACCTCCTCGGAGTCGCGCCACAGGCTGTGCAGGAGCTCGTGGCGCCCGACGGTCCGGCTGCCGTTCTCCACGAGGTAGTTCAGCAGCTCGAACTCCTTGAAGGTGAGGTTCAGGAGTCCGCCGTCGAGGAAGACCTCCCGGCGGGAGAGGTCGATGAGCACCCCGGTGGACTGGCTCGTCTTCGTCTCGGGCGCCGGCGCGGGCGCGGCGGGCGCCGCGGGCCGCACGGCCCCCGAGGTGGGGTCCCCCAGGGCGTTGCGGACGACCTCGAGGTCGGTGCCGGCGGTGTCGGCGGGGGCCAGGGCCACCGCCGCGTAGGAGTCGGCCTGCGGGACCAGCTGCTGGGCGTAGGCCCGGATGCTCTGGACCATCTTGACCAGCGACGTGCCGCTGGCCGCCGCGGTCTCCTCGTTGAGACCCACGTAGATCACGAAGCCGCGCGCCTCGTTCTCCTGGGCCTGTGGACGCGGCGCCGTGTCCCGCTGCAGGCGGGTGGGGAGCGGCGCCTCCCCCGGGGCGGCCGGCATGGGGCCGAGCGTGTTCCGGAGGCTGCGGTAGTCCGCGGGGGCGGTCTGCCCCCGCTCGGGGGCCGCGGCCGGACCGCGGACAGCACGAGCTTCGCTCGCGCGGTTGCGCTGGGAGATGTGCACGTATCCCGGTGTGCCTGGCATCTGGTGCCCCTCGTCTTTCCGTCGTGCGGCGGACGAGGTTCCGTCCGCCTGAGTCGAACCGCCCCTCGGAACGGCCTCACCACTGCCGGCGTCCGGATCCCCGCACTCCGTGGTGGTTCCGGGGAGGGTCCCCGCGAAGCTGAAAAATCCCTGACAGTGGCGTTGCTCTCATCGTCCACCAGCCTCACCGATCCCGCAAGAAACATTCACGACGCTTTCTCACGATGTGAGATTAGAACGACTGCTGTCCAGTTTCTCCGCCAAAATGAACCCCCTTCAGCCGGCCGCAGCGGCGGCGGTCAGCGCATCTCCCCCGGGATATCAGAGATCTGGGCCGATCCGTTCCGCACTCCGCACGGGTGGCAGGTTGCGCGGCACTTGTCAAGACGCCTCCGGTCGCCGATCTCCTGTCTCACGATGTGGACGGAAGTCGCGGGAGTGAAAAAGGCCCGCCGACGCGGCCGGCGGGCCTTTTCTCGCACCTGGTCCGCGGATTCTCGCGGACGGCGGTCAGTCGACCACGCCGTAGAGCCGGTCCCCGGCGTCCCCGAGGCCCGGGACGATGTAGGCGTTCTCGTCGAGCCGTTCGTCCCTCGCGGCCAGGACGATGTTGACCTCCGAGTCCCCCAGTTCCTCCTCGAGGGCGGCCAGGCCCTCGGGGGCGGCCAGGAGGCACACGCACGTGATCTGCTCGGCCCCGCGGCGGTAGAGGAACTTGATCGCCTCCCGCAGGGTCCCGCCCGTGGCCAGCATCGGGTCCAGGACGAAGACCTGGCGCCCGGTGAGGTCGTCGGGCAGCCGCTCGGCGTAGGTGATGATGTCCAGGGTGTCCTCGTTGCGGGCCATGCCCAGGAAGCCCACCTCGGCCGTGGGGACCAGCCGGGTCATGCCCTCGAGCATGCCCAGGCCGGCGCGGAGGATCGGCACGACCAGCGGCCGGGGCTTCGACAGCCCCACGCCCGTGGTGCGCGTGACCGGCGTGTCGATCTCCACCGGTTCCACCCGGACCCCCCGGGTGGCCTCGTACGCGAGCAGCGTCACCAGCTCCTCCACGAGCAGGCGGAACACCGGGGACGTGGTGTTCTTGTCCCGGAGCACGGTCAGTTTGTGTGCCACCAGAGGGTGGTCGAGAACGGTCACTCGCATGGACCAAAATTACCACCGGGCCACCGGGGCGCCCCGCCCCCTCGCCGGGCCCGCCCCCGCCAGGGGGATCCGCCCAGGAGGAGACCCGCATGGCACTGCCCCCGCGCACCCGATCCGAGGCCCGGGCGGAGGCCTGGATGCGGCTGGCCCTCGCCGAGGCCCGGGCCGCGCTCGGGACGGGGGACGTGCCGATCGGCGCCGTCGTCGTCGGCCCGGACGGAACGGTGGTGGGGCGGGGCCGCAACCGCCGGGAGGCCGACGGCGACCCCACGGCCCACGCCGAGATCCTGGCCCTGCGCGAGGCCGCCCGCACTCTGGGCTCGTGGCGGCTGGACGGCTGCACGCTCGTGGTGACCCTTGAGCCCTGCGCCATGTGCGCGGGCGGGATCGTCCTGGCGCGGGTGCCCCGGGTGGTGCTGGGCGCGTGGGACGACAAGGCCGGGGCGGCCGGCTCCGTCCTCGACGTACTCCGGGAGCGGCGGCTCAACCACTGGGTGGAGGTGACCGGCGGCGTCCTGCAGGACGAGTGCTCCCGGCTGCTCCTCGACTTCTTCGCGGGGCACCGGCGCGGCGGCGCCGGGCCGGCCGCCCCCGGCCCCGCCGGCTCCGCGGGTTTTGGCGGTTGAGCACGCCAGCCGGTACAGTACTGCGAGCTGGTGACGTGTCCGAGCGGCCGAAGGTGCATCACTCGAAATGATGTTTGGTGTAAGAGCCAACGAGGGTTCAAATCCCTCCGTCACCGCCAGTCGGGAAGGCCCCGGGTCCTGAGGGACCCGGGGCCTTCCGCGTGCCCGCCCACGCCGCCCGCGGGCCCCGGGATCCTCGTGCGCCCGCGGGAGCACGCGACGGCCCGGACCCGGACCCGCAGGCCGGGAGCGGATACCGTGGTGGCGATCAGCACGCCCGCCGAGCGGCGGGCCCGGACGGAAGAGGCGGAGCATGACGACGTCGGCACAGGCAGTCGGACACCTGGGAACGGACGGGGAGGAGTACCCGGACGCGTACTTCGTGCGGCTGGACGGCACCCGGTTCCGCTCGACGCTGCACTCGCAGGGCGCGTGGAACGAGGCCGAGCAGCACATGGGCGCCGCCTCGGGGCTGCTCGCCCACGCCGTGGAGGCCGACCACCCCCGCCAGGACCTGCTGCCCGTGCGCTTCTCCTACGACATCCTCGGCTTCATCCCCGGCGGCGAGGTCGAGGTGACCACGCGGGTGGTCCGCCCGGGCCGGACCATCGAGCTGGTCGAGGCCACGATGAGCCACGGCGGCCGCTCCTGCATCCGGCTGAGCGTGTGGCGGCTGCTCCGGGGCGAGACCGCGGGCTCCGCCGGCACGCACCGGGAGGCCCTGCCGCCGGTGACCGACGCCCTGCCCACCACGATGACCGGGCGGTGGCCGGGCGGGTACATCGCGTCCCTCGAGGGCCGCACCGTGCGCGAGCACCGGCCCGGCCGGGCCGCCATGTGGCTGCGCGCGCCGCACGCCGTCGTCGGCGGGGAGGAGTCCTCCACCACGGCACGGTTCCTGGCGGCCGTGGACGCCGCCAACGGCATCGCCGTGCGGGTGGGCCCCGACGAGATGGCCTTCCCCAACGTGGACCTGAGCGTGCACCTGGTCCGGGAACCGGTCTCCCCGTGGGTGGGCCTCGACACGCACGTCACCTTCGGGGCGACCGGCGTGGGCCTCACCGAGTCCGCACTGCACGACGAGGCCGGCTACCTCGGCCAGGTGGCCCAGTCCCTGACGATCCGGCCGCTGCCGGTCTCCGGCTGAGCCGCCCCGGCCCCGGCGGGCACCGGCCCCGGCCCGTCCGGGGCGTCCGGGGCGTCCGCCGTGCGACCGTACAATGGGGCGGGATTCCCGACGTCGAGACCAGGGGCGAGCGCGCCCCGAGGAGGCCATCGAAGTGAGCAGCATCAACATCACCGTGATCGACCGCGAGGGCAACCGCACCGAGGGTGTCGAGTGGAAGGACTACGAGAGCCTCATGGAGGCCCTCACCCGCCACAAGTACCCGATCCTGGCCACCTGCGGCGGCAACGCGTCCTGCTCCACGTGCCACTCCTACCTCGACCAGGGCTCCTTCTCGAAGGCCAACGAGATCAACGACGAGGAGGAGGACCTCCTCGACATGCTCGACGACACCCGGCACGACACCTCGCGGCTCAGCTGCCAGGTCGAGTGGTCGGAGGAGCTCGACGGCGCCGAGGTCACCATCGCCCCCGAGTGGTGAGCCGCCCGTCCCTGCGGGGACGACCCCGCCAGCTCTGACCAGATCCCGGACGGACCGCCGCCGGCGCGGCGCAGGAAGTGGACCATGACCGACATCCGTGACGACCTCACGACCCGCGCCGCCTACGTCTCGGACGCGTCGATCTACCGCCGGCTGCCCGAGGCGGTGGCCGAGCCGCGCAGCGTCGAGGAGGTCCGCGAGCTGCTGGCCCTGGCGAGGGAGCGGGGCTGGCCGGTGGTCTCCCGCGGCGGGGGCACCTCCGTGGCGGGCAACGCGATCGGCGAGGGACTGGTCGTCGACACGTCCCGGCACTTCAACCGGATCCTGTCGATCGACCCCGAGGCGCTGACCGCCACCATCGAGCCCGGCGTGATCTGCGACCAGCTGCGCACCGCGGCGTCCGAGTTCGGCCTCACCTACGGCCCCGACCCCTCGACGCACTCGCGGGCCACGATCGGCGGGATGGTCGCCAACAACGCGTGCGGCTCCCACTCCGTGGCGTGGGGCACCTCGGCGGACAACCTGGTCTCCCTGAAGGTCATGCTCGCCGACGGCCGGGTGGTCGAGCTGCGCGAGGGCGGCACCTCCGAGCCGGGGATCGACCGGGCCCTGACCGGGATCCGCGACCGGCACCTGGCGATGCTGCGCACCGAGCTCGGCCAGTTCCCCCGCCAGGTCTCCGGCTACGGGCTGCACTACCTGCTCGGCGAGAAGGGCTTCGACGCCGCCAAGGCCTTCGCCGGCACGGAGGGCACGTGCGGGATCATCACCGAGCTCACGGTCCGCCTGGTCCGCAAGCCCGCCCACACGGCCCTGGCCGTGCTGGGCTTCGAGGACGCGTTCGAGGCCGCCACGGCGGCGCCGAAGCTGCGGGTGCCCGGCGTCTACACGATCGAGGGCATGGGCTCGGACCTGCTCGACGCCCTGCGCACCCGGCAGGGCCAGGAGCGCGCCGGCTCGGAGCTGCCCCGGGGCGGCGGCTGGCTCTACTGCGAGGTCGGCGCGGACACCCTCGAGGAGGCCGAGGCGGCCGCCCGCACGCTGCCGGGGCTCGTCCCGGAGAACGTCGTGGACTCCGTGATCGTCTCCGACGCGGGGCAGGCGCGGGCCCTGTGGCGGATCCGCGAGGCCGGCGCGGGCATCGTGACCCGCCTGCCCGAGGGCGGGGAGGCCTGGCCCGGCTGGGAGGACTCCGCGGTCCCGCCGGCGCGCCTGGGCGAGTACCTGCGCGACCTCTACGACCTCCTGCACGAGCTGGGCCTCACCGGCATCCCCTTCGGGCACTTCGGGGAGGGCTGCGTGCACATCCGCATCTCCTTCGAGTTCTCCGACGACGCCGGGGTGGCGGCCTACCGGACGTTCATCGAGCGCGCCGCGGAGCTGGTGCACCGCTACGGCGGCTCGGTCTCCGGCGAGCACGGCGACGGCCGGGCCCGCTCCGAGCTGCTGGCCACGATCTACTCCCCCGAGGCGCTGTCCTCCTTCGCGGAGTTCAAGGCCGTCTTCGACCCGGACGGCGTCTTCAACCCGGGCGTGCTGGTGGATCCCGAGCCCATCGACCGGGGCATCCGGCCCGGGCCCGGCGCCCGGACGTTCGACCTGACGCCGGTGCACGCGTTCTCCGGTGACGGTGGCTCGTTCTCCAGCGCGGTGAACCGGTGCGTGGGCGTGGGCGCGTGCCGCTCCGACGTCGGGGCCATGTGCCCGTCCTTCCAGGCGACCCGGGACGAGGTGCACTCGACCCGCGGCCGCGCCCGGTCCCTCGCCGAGATGCTGCGCGGGGAGTCCATCACGGACGGCTGGAAGTCGAAGGAGACCCTCGAGGCGCTCGACCTGTGCCTGTCCTGCAAGGCCTGCGCCTCGGAGTGCCCGGTCAACGTGGACATGGCGACCTACAAGGCCGAGTTCCTGCACCACCACTACCGGCACGGGCTGCTCTCGTTCCTGGGCCGGGACCGGCGGCCGATGGCCCACTTCACGATGGGCTGGATGCCGTGGTTGATGCGGATCGCCGAGAAGGTGCCCTTCTCCTTCCGGGCGATCAACCTGCTCGAGTCCAGCCGTGCCGTCGAGGAGCTGACCAAGCGGCTCGGCGGGATCGAGCCGAGGCGGCGGATGATCTCCTTCGCCGAGCAGCCGCTCACCCGCTGGTTCCGCCGCCGGTCCGCCGCCCACCGCCCCGGTGACGACGCCGACGGCCGGCCCACCGTGGTGCTGTGGCCCGACACGTTCACGAACTTCTCCGCCGACGCCCCCGGGCGGGCCGCCGTGGAGGTGCTCGAGGCCATGGGCTACCGGGTGCTGATGCCCATGGGCAACGTCTGCTGCGGGTTGACCTGGCACTCCACCGGGCAGCTGGACATGACGCAGAAGGTGCTGCGCGAGACCCTCGACGTGATGGAGCCGCTGCTGGAGGCCGGCTACCCGGTCATCGGGCTCGAGCCCTCGTGCACGGTCATGCTCCAGGAGGAGATCACGGAGCTGCTCCCCGGCGACCCCCGGGCCCGGCGCGTGGCCGAGCTGACGACGACGATCGGCGCGTTCGCGGCCCGCCACCTGGCCGAGGGCGGCGCGTGGCCGTTCCGGCAGCTGGCCACCGAGGCGGGTCCCGCCGGCGCCGTGTGCCAGGTCCACTGCCACCAGCAGTCGATGAGCGGCTACGGCCCGGAGCTCGAGGTGCTCGCGAAGCTGGGCGTGGACACCGCCGTGGTGGGCGGCGGGTGCTGCGGGCTCGCGGGCAACTGGGGGTTCGAGCCCGGACACTACGAGGTCTCGCAGACCCTCGGCGAGCGGGAGCTGTTCCCCGCGATCCGGGCCGCCGCGGACGGGACGATCGTGCTCGCCGACGGCTTCTCGTGCCGCACCCAGATCGCCCAGGGCACCGGCGCCGACGGTGTCCACCTCGCCGAGGTGATGCGCGCGGCGCTGCCCCCGGTGGAGCCCGGCGGGCGGTAGCGCACGGCCGCCGGCACCGGCGGCCGGCGGCGCCGCCTCCGGCCGCCGTGTCGGTGGGCCCGCCTAGAATGAGGGGCCCGGGCGGGACCGCTTCCCGGGACGTGGCACGCCACGACGTCCGCACGAGGAGGATATCCCCCCATGTCTTCGCTCTTCCCCGCTCCCCGCCCCGTCCTGGGCGCTCTGGCCCTCGTCTCTGCCCTGGCCCTGACCGCCTGCGCGGGCGGGGCACCGGACCGGGCCGGTGCGGCCGGGAGCGGAGCGGCCCCCTCCGCGGCGGCGCCGTCCGGGACCGCCCCGGCGACCGGGGCGGGGGACAGCACGATGGACGTCGCGGAGGACGCCGCGCAGCCGGCAGGGGAACGGGCGGGCGAGCCGGCCGAGCAGGACGGCGAGCAGCCCGGTGACCGGTCCACCGCCGGACCGGCGGAGGCCCCGGCGGCGGGCGATCCGGCCCAGGGTCCCGGCGCGGCCGAGGACGGCACGGACGGTGGCGTGCCGGCCGAGGACGGCACGGACGGTGGCGTGCCGGCCGGCGCCGGCGCGGAGAACGGCACGGCCGCCGGCGGCCCGGCTGCCGGCCGCGCGGCGGGCGCGCGCACCCGGGGCGGCGCCCCGCTGTGCGCCACGTCCCAGCTCGAGGCCGCGGCCACCCCGGTGGGAGGCGCCGCCGGCTCCGTCCACGTGAACCTCGTCCTCAGCAACGCGGGCGCCGGCCCGTGCACGCTGGCCGGCTACGCGGGCGTCTCCTTCGTCGACGCCGCCGGCACGATGATCGGCTCCCCCGCGGTGCGGGACGCCACCGTTCCCGGCACCGGCCGGGTCCTGGCGCCCGGGGAGTCCGCCGTCGCCGGCCTGCGCGTGGGCCAGGCCGCCAACCACCAGTCCTGCGACGCCCGGTCCGCCACCGGGCTGCGCGTCTACCCGCCCGAGAACACGGAGTCCGTCGTGATCCCCTTCCCCGTGAAGGCCTGCGCCGATCCGCAGATCCACCAGCTCGAGATCCAGGGCTTTGGCGCCTGACCCAGCCCTGAGCCTGTTCACCGAGCACACCCGGGCCTGGTTCTCGGGTGCGTTCGCCGCGCCCACCGCCGCCCAGGAGGGCGCGTGGCGGGCGATCGCTGCGCGGCACCACGCCCTGATCGTGGCGCCCACCGGCTCCGGCAAGACCCTGGCCGCGTTCCTGTGGGCGCTGGACCGGTTCGTGGCCGAGGCCGCCGCGGCTCCCGGCGCCGCGGCCCCGGCCGCCGGTGCAGCAGCCGCCCATGCAACGACCGCCCGTGCAACGGCCGAGCGCACAACGGCCGAGGGCAGTGCGGCCGGCACAGCGGGCGGCGCCGCGGATGCCGCGGCGGCCGGCGGCCGGACCCTGCGGGCCAAGGCCCGGTCCGCGAGCGCTGCGGGCGAGCGTCGCGGAACCCGGGTCCTCTACATCTCCCCGCTCAAGGCCCTGGGCGTGGACGTGGAGCGCAACCTGCGGGCCCCCCTGATCGGCATCTCGCAGACGGCGCGGCACGCCGGGGTCGAGCCGCCGGAGATCAGCGTGGGCGTCCGCTCCGGGGACACGCCCCAGGCGATCCGCCGGGCCCTGCTCACGAACCCCCCGGACATCCTCATCACCACCCCCGAGTCGCTGTACCTGATGCTGACCTCCAAGGCGCGCGAGACCCTCACGGACGTGCAGACGGTGATCGTGGACGAGGTGCACGCCGTGGCGGGCACCAAGCGGGGGGCGCACCTGGCGCTCACGCTCGAACGGCTGGACGCCCTGCTGGCGCAGCCGGTGCAGCGCATCGGGCTGTCCGCGACCGTCGAGCCGATCGAGACGGTCGCCCGGTTCCTGGGCGGGCGGGAACCGGTCACCGTCGTCGCGCCCCGGGCGGAGAAGACGTGGGACCTCACGGTCTCGGTGCCCATCCCGGACATGACGGTGCTCGGCGGGCCCAGCGCCTCCCCGTCGCTGGCGGGCTCCGCCTTCGGCGACGACGACCTCGATGCCCTCGCCCCCACGACCACGGCGTCGATCTGGCCCCACGTCGAGGAGCGGGTCGTGGACCTCGTGCTCGAGAACCGGTCGACCATCGTGTTCGCCAACTCCCGCGGCCTGGCCGAGAAGCTCACGGCACGGCTCAACGAGATCTACGCGTTCCGGGTGGCGCACGCGGAGCCGGACGGCGGCGCCCGGGACGGCGGCGCCCCGGACAGCGGCGGCACGGGCCGGGACGGCGCCGGCCCCCACGACGACGGCGGGGCGCCCGGGCCCCGCCAGGTCGGGGACGTGCTGCGCTCCGCCCTGGCCGGGCCGGAGGCGGCCGCGGCCGGCGGGGCGGCGGGGCCCGAGCCCGCGGACCTGCGCCGGCAGACCGGCCGCTACGAGGGCGCGGCGCCCGTGCTGGCCCGCGCCCACCACGGGTCGGTCTCCAAGGACCAGCGGGCCGTCATCGAGGACGACCTCAAGACGGGACGGCTGCGCTGCGTGGTGGCCACGTCCTCCCTCGAGCTGGGCATCGACATGGGCGCGGTGGACCTGGTGGTCCAGATCGAGGCCCCGCCCTCGGCGGCCTCGGGCCTGCAGCGCGTGGGCCGCGCCGGGCACCAGGTGGGCGAGGTCTCCCGCGGCTGGTTCTACCCGAAGCACCGCGGGGACCTGCTGGACGCCGCGGTCACCGTGGAGCGGATGCTGCAGGGCCGGATCGAGCCGCTCGCGGTGCCGCTCAACCCTCTGGACGTGCTGGCCCAGCAGACCGTCGCGGCGACCGCGCTGGGGCCGGTCGACGTCGAGGAGTGGTTCGACACCGTCCGCCGGTCCTGCCCGTTCCTGACCCTGCCCCGCTCCGCCTACGACGCCACCCTGGACCTGCTCGCGGGCCGCTACCCGTCCGACGAGTTCGCCGAGCTGCGCCCGCGGATCGTGTGGGACCGGGAGACCGGCACCATCGAGGGCCGGCCCGGGGCGCAGCGCCTGGCCGTGACCTCCGGCGGCACGATCCCGGACCGCGGGCTGTTCGCGGTCTACCTCGTGGGCGAGCAGGACGGGAAGAACTCCAAGCGGGTGGGCGAGCTCGACGAGGAGATGGTCTACGAGTCGCGCGTGGGGGACGTGATCGCCCTGGGCGCCTCCAGCTGGCGGATCGAGGAGATCACCCACGACCGCGTCATCGTCTCCCCCGCCCCGGGCGTGCCGGGCAAGCTCCCGTTCTGGCACGGCGACGGCCCCGGCCGGCCCGTGGAGCTGGGCCGCGCGGTGGGCCGGTTCAACCGTGAGATCGCCGGGGCCGCCGAGCCGGACGCCCGGGCCCGGCTGCGCGCGGCCGGGCTCGACGAGTGGGCGGCCGACAACCTGCTCGCCTACGTGGGCGAGCAGAAGGAGGCCGTGGGGCAGGTCCCGTCGGACCGGCTGTTCGTCGTCGAGCGCTTCCACGACGAGCTCGGGGACTGGCGCGTGGTGCTGCACTCGCCGTTCGGGATGCCCGTGCACGCCCCGTGGGCGCTGGCCGTGGGGGCCCGGCTGCACGAGCGGTACGGGCTCGACGGCTCCGCGCAGGCCGCCGACGACGGCATCGTGCTGCGCGTGCCGGCCATGGAGGACGAGCCCCCCGGAGCCGAGCTGTTCCTCTTCGACGCCGACGAGCTCGACCAGATCGTCACCGAGGAGGTGGGCGGCTCGGCGCTGTTCGCGTCCCGGTTCCGGGAGTGCGCCGCCCGGGCCCTGCTGCTGCCGCGCCGCGACCCCGGCCGGCGCTCCCCGCTGTGGCAGCAGCGCCAGCGCTCGGCGCAGTTGCTGGACGTGGCCCGGAAGTACCCGCAGTTCCCGATCATCCTGGAGACGATCCGCGAGTGCCTCCAGGACGTCTACGACCTGCCCGCGCTCAAGGAGCTCCACCGGGCGGTCGAGCGGCGCGCGATCCGGGTGGTCGAGACCACCACGGAGCAGCCCTCGCCCTTCGCCCGCACCCTGCTCTTCGGCTACGTGGCCCAGTTCCTCTACGAGGGGGACTCCCCGCTCGCCGAGCGCAAGGCCGCCGTGCTGTCCCTCGACGCCGCCCTGCTCAACGAGCTCCTGGGCCGCGCCGAGCTGCGGGAGCTGCTGGACCCGGACGTCATCGAGCGCACGGAGGCGGAGCTGCAGCGCCTGGCCCCGGACCGCCGGCTGCGCGGGCTCGAGGGCGCGGCGGACCTGCTGCGCCTGCTCGGCCCGCTCACCACCGCCGAGGCCGTCCGCCGGCTCCAGGACCCCGGGGACCCGGAGGCCGCGTGCCCCGAGGAGGTCGCCGCCGCGTGGCTCGACCAGCTCGTGGCCGCCAACCGCGCGCTGCGGGTGCACCTGCGCGGCGTCGAGCACTGGGCCGCGATCGAGGACGCCTCCCGGCTGCGCGACGCCCTCGGCGTGCCCCTGCCCATGGGGGTGCCGCTGGCCTTCGTGGAACCGGTCGAGGACCCGCTGGCCGACCTCGTCTCCCGCTACGCCCGCACCCACGGGCCCTTCACCGTGGACGAGGCCGCGGCGCGGCTCGGACTGGGCCCGGCCGTGGTGCGCACCACCCTGGAGCGGCTGGCCGCGGACCGGCGCGTGGTCGAGGGCGAGTTCCGCCCGGTGCGCCCCGACGGCGGCGGGGCCGGCCCGGCGGCCTCCGAGTGGTGCGAGTCCGAGGTGCTGCGCCGGATCCGGCGCCGCTCGCTGGCCGCGCTGCGCCGGGACGTGGAGCCCGTCTCCGGGCAGGTCTACGCCCGGTTCCTGCCGGCCTGGCAGCACGTGGGCCGGGGCCACCAGCTGCGCGGCGAGGACGGGGTGCTGACGGTGGTGGACCAGCTCGCGGGCGTCGCCGTCCCCGCCTCGGCCTGGGAGCCGCTGGTGCTCGCGGCCCGGGTGGCCGACTACCGCCCCGAGCTGCTGGACGAGCTGACCGCCACCGGGGAGATCCTCTGGTCCGGGGCCGGGTCCCTGGCGGGTGACGACGGGTGGGTGTCGCTGCACCTGAGCGAGGCCGCCCAGCTCACCCTGCCCCCGGCCGAGACCCTCGCGGTCGCGGCCGGAGCCCTGGACTCCACGCTGGAGCGGCGTGTCCTCGACGTCCTGGCCCCCGGCGGCGCGTGGTTCTTCCCGCAGCTGCTGGGCCTGCTCGACGCCGCCGGGGAGCCCGTTCCCGCCGCCGAGCTGACCACCGCGCTGTGGAACCTCGTCTGGTCCGGGCTGATCACCAACGACACCTTCCTGCCCGTGCGCTCCCTGCTCTCCGGCGGACAGGCCGCCCACCGGCACCGGGCCCAGGCCCCGCGGGGACGCACCACGTCCCGCCGGGGCGCCGCCCGGCTGCGGCCCGGCGCGGCCTCCCGCCCGGGGATCGGCGGGGCGCTGCGGGCGCCGGCGCGGGCGGCCACCCTGGAGCGCCACGACTCCCCGCTCGTGGCCGGGCGCTGGTCGATGCTGCGCCCCGAACCCCTCGACCCCACGCTGCGGGCGTCGGCCACCGCGGAGCTGCTCATGGACCGCTACGGCGTGGTGACCAAGGGCCCCGTGGCGGTCGAGGAGCTCCCCGGCGGCTTCGCCACCGTCTACAAGGTGCTCTCCACGCTCGAGGACACGGGCCGGGCCCGCCGCGGCTACTTCATCGAGGGCCTGGGCGCCGCCCAGTTCGCGCAGGCCGCCACGGTGGACCACCTCCGGACGTTCAGCACCGACGACCAGGTCCGCGCCGAGGAGCCCGTGGCGCTGGCGCTGGCCGCGACCGACCCCGCCAACCCCTACGGGGCCGCGCTCGAGTGGCCGGAGCCCGTGTCCGTCCCCGCCCCGGACGGCGGGGGCGCGCCCGCGGGGCGGCACCGGCCCGGACGCAAGGCGGGCGCCGTCGTCGTGCTCGTCGACGGGGCCCTGGTCCTGTACGTCGAGCGCGGCGGCCGGACCGTCCTCGCGTTCACGGACGACGCGGCCGCGCTGGCCGCCGCCGGGCCCGCCGTGGCCGAGACCGTCCGCCGGGGCGCGGTGGACAAGCTGACCGTCGAGAAGGTCAACGGCGCCGGGGTCCTGGGGCACGGCCCGGTCGAGACCGCGGTGCGGGAGTCCCTGCTGGCCGGCGGGTTCTACTCGACGCCGCGCGGGCTGAGGATGCGCCGATGAGCGCCGACCGGGACCCCGGGGGCTGCAGTGCCCGAGGGTGACACCGTCCACCGCCAGGCCGCCCTGCTGCGCCGCGCCCTGGCCGGGAAGGTCCTGACCCGCAGCGACCTCCGCTTCCCGTCGATCGCCACCGCGGACCTCTCGGGGCGCATCGTGACCGAGGTGCTGCCGCGGGGCAAGCACCTGCTGGTCCGCACCGACGGCGGCCCCGACGCCCTGCCCCCGCTCACCCTGCACTCCCACCTGCTCATGGAGGGCATGTGGCACGTCTATCCGCCCGGCGCCCGGTGGCGGCGCCCCGGCCACCAGGCCCGGGCGGTGCTCGAGAACGCGGCCGCGCAGGCCGTCGGCTTCGACCTCGGCATGCTGGACCTCGTGGCCACCGCGGACGAGGACGAGCTCGTGGGCCATCTCGGCCCGGACCTGCTCGGCCCGGACTGGGACCGGGCCGAGGCCCTGGCCCGGCTGGCCCTGCACCCGCGACGGCACGCGGGGGCCGCGCTCATGGACCAGCGCAACCTCGCCGGCATCGGCAACGTCTACCGCAACGAGATCCTGTTCCTGCGGCGGCTGCACCCCTTCACCCCGGTGGCCGCCGTCCCGGACCTCGGTGCGGTCGTGGACCTCGCCCACCGGCTGCTGCACGCCAACCGGGACCGCTCGCAGCGCTCCACGGTGGGCGGTCCCGCCCGCCGGGGCGAGCAGTTCTGGGTCTACGGCCGCGGCCGGCAGCCGTGCCGCCGGTGCGGGGCCCCGATCCGGGAGGCACGGATCGACGACGCCGAGCTCGTGCCCGGCGAGCCCCACCCCGGGCCGCCGCGGGACCGCCCGGTGTGGTTCTGCGAGCGCTGCCAGCCCCTCCCCCGCTGAGTCCGGCCGTGGCGGCTTATCATGAGATCGCCGCCCCAGCGGCCCGACATCATGAGGAGGCACCATCAACACGACCCTGCTCGGCGCAGAGTACTTCGCGGCACCCGAGGACGGCGCGGACGGTGAGGAGTTCCGCTCCGCGTCCCGTGCCTCGGCCGCGGCCCTGGACCAGCGCGAGGACGTCGTCCGCTACAAGGACCGCTTCGCCCTGCGGATCACGGACCAGACCCCGCACGACGTCATGGTCCAGAACCTGCTCTTCCTGCGCGGGGTCCTGGACTCCGCGGGAGTCGACTACCTGCTGGTGCGGGGCAACGACGAGCGCCCCGTCATCGCGGTGGACCTCAAGGACCGGCCCCGGCTCCGGCAGGCCCTGGTGGACGCGGCCGTGGGCGAGCCCTACTACGTCAAGCCGATGGACACCAAGAAGAAGACCGTGCAGCTGCTGGCCGACGGCGAGCTGTCCTCCCGCCGCAACGCCCGGGTGCTGCGGCTGTTCCGGCCCCACTACTCCGCGGAGGCCCAGCTCTACTACGGCGCGGGCACGGGCGTGCAGGTGGAGCTCTGGGAGTTCGGGGAGGACGAGATCCGGCTGCCCATCGAGAACTCGCTGACCCGGCGCACCGTCCCGGTGGCCGAGGCCGTGCGCGGCACCGTGGAGCGCTTCGGTCTCACCTGGCCCACGATCGAGAACATGTTCGCCGACCACGCCATCGACATCGACTTCGCGGTCGACATGATCTTCTCGTGGGTGGACGGCTCCGACGAGGAGTACCGCAGGGTCCGGGCCTCGTACATGGCCGACGCCGTGGTGGGCGAGGGCGACGCGCACGAGGCCCGGTTCCGGCAGGTCGACGAGCTGAAGTACGCCCTGCGCTCGGTGCACATGTTCGCCCCCTGGGTGCGCAACATCTACATCGCCACCGACTCCCGGCCGCCGGCGTGGCTGGCCGAGCACCCGCGCGTGCGGGTCGTGCGCAGCGAGGAGTTCTTCGCGGACACCTCGGCCCTGCCGATCTACAACTCCCAGGCGGTGGAGGCGCAGCTGCACCACATCGAGGGGCTCTCGGAGCACTACCTGTACTCCAACGACGACATGTTCTTCGGCCGCCCGATCGGCCCGGCGCTGTTCTTCTCGCCCGGGGGGATCACGAAGTTCGTGGAGAACGAGACCCGCATCGGCCTGGGCGAGAACTCCGCCGAGCGCTCGGGCTTCGAGAACGCCGCCCGCGTCAACCGCCGGCTCCTGTGGGAGCGCTTCGGCCGGATCACCACCCGCCACCTGCAGCACTGCGCCGCGCCCCTGCGGCGCAGCGTGGTGGCCGAGATGGAGCGGGAGTTCCCCGCCGAGTTCGCCCGCACCGCGGCCAGCCGCTTCCGGGCGGCGGACAACATCTCGGTCACGAACTCGCTCTACCACTACTACGCGCTGCTGACCGGCCGGGCCGTGACCCAGGAGACGGCCCGCACCCAGTACGTGGACACCACCACGCGCTCCGGGCTGCAGCAGATGGAGAAGCTGCTCGGCCGGCGCAACCTGGACATGTTCTGCCTCAACGACGGCAGCTTCCCGGAGGTGCCCGCACCCGAGCGCGCCGAGCGGATGACGGATTTCCTCGAGCGCTACTACCCCATCAAGGCTCCCTGGGAGAAGTGACCGCAGGAGCGTCCGGGCCCGCGCCCGGTGCCGGGATCCCGGCACCGGCCGCGGGCGTCACCGGGGCTCAGGCGCGCGGCCGGTCCCCGGGCCCGGGCTCGCCGTCGCCCCGGGTCCGCGGGTCGGGTCCGGCGTCGCCGTCGGACCGGAGATCACCGTCGCCCCGGGAGCGCGTGTCCGGCCCGGCGTCGCCGTCGGACCGGAGATCACCGTCGCCCCGGGAGCGCGTGTCCGGCCCGGCGTCGACGTCCTGCCAGGGGGCGTCGTCGGAACGGGCGTCCCGTTCGTGGCCGGCGCCGTCCTCGTGGCGGCCGCGCGGGGTGGCACCGGCCGTGGAGTCGTCCCCGTCCGGGGAAAGCGCCGCGGCGTCCCGGCGGTGGGTCTCCGCCTCCTGGCGCACCTTCTCGGCGTCCTCGGCCCGCCGCTGGGCGTCCTGCTCGAGGCGGTCGGCCTCGATCCGGGCCCGCTCGGCCTCGGCACGGGCCGCGTCGGCGTCCGCCTTGCGCTCACGGGCCGAGAGGTCCTCCTCCTCGCTGCGGGAGCGCAGCTCGGCGGCGCGCTCCTGGTCCTCCCGCCGCTGGGCGGCGTCGCGCTCCTTCTTCTTGCGGCTCCCGGCCAGCACGGCCAGGAGCACCACGGCCAGCACGACCACGGCCAGCACGATCCAGATCCAGGTTTCCATCGGATGTTCCTCCTCGGTAGGCCCCCACGTTCCTCAATAGAAGCAGAGCCGCACGGGTCCGGCCAGCAGTCCGGCGCAGCGGCGGGCAGCGGCGTGCCGGGCCGCCCCGTGGCCGCGTTCCCGGCGCCGCGGGCACCGGGCCGGGCCCGTGCCCGCCAGGGGACCGCGCCGAGCCGGATCGGGGCCCGTCCGGGCCCCGACCCGGGAGTCGACCCGGGAGTCGCTCCTGGTCAGAGAGCTCTTCGGCGGCACGCTCCCGGGCCGGTCCCGAGCCGTGCCGGGGCGGTCCCGCGGGCGGGGCGCCGGGGCACGGCACGCGGGGCGCCGGGGTGCCGCGGGGAACGGGCGCGGCCGCGACCGAACATGACTCCGCGCGTCGGGCACGGCGGGCAGTGCCGTGTCCCGCCGGACGTGCTCCCCGCCCCGGCTGGGCGCGTTCCCCATGATCGAGCATTGATTTGCTTTACTTAATACGTTCGTGCTCCGTCCGCCCTCCCGAGAGGACCCGCCATGCGACTCAACCCTGCCGGCCCCCTGATCACCATCGCCGTCGGCCTGATCCTCTGGCTGGCGCTGCCGTCCGTCGTGGGCCCGGTCAACCTCGCACTGGCCGGCCAGATCATCTTCTGGGTGGGCGTCGCCTACCTCGCCCTGGTCCTGATCGCCGCCGCCGTGCCGTCCCGGCGCCGCTCCACCCGCAGCACCGTGGCGGATCCCGGCACCGGGGAGCGCATCGAGCGCTCCGAGACCGACCTCGGCTGAGAACTCCCGCGGCACCCGCCCGGTGCGCGCGGCGAGGTCCGCCCCGCGCGCTCGCCGGTCCCGCCCGCACGGTGCGGGCGGGACCGGTGCGGGCGGGACCGGTGCGGGCGGGACCGGTGCGGGCGGCGGACCACGGCGCGCAGGGACGGCTCAGACCAGTGCGGGGGCCTTCCGCAGCGCCTCCTGCAGGGCGCCCAGGACGAGGGCCACCGATCCGGCGTGGGCATTGGGGCCCATCAGGCCGATCCGCCACACCGTGTTCGCGTACTCCTTGACGCCCGCCCCGATCTCCACGGAGAAGTGCTCCAGCAGGTAGGACCGCACCCAGGCGGAGTCGACGCCCTCGGGCACCTTGACCGTGGTCAGCTCCGGCAGGCGGTGCCCCTCGGCGGCGAACAGCTCCAGGCCCATGTCCTGCAGCCCCGCCTGGAGCGCGTCCCCGGCGGCCTGGTGGCGGGCCCAGACGTTCTCCAGGCCCTCCTCGGCGATCCGGCGCAGCGCGGCGTCCAGGGACGCGATCATCGCCGTCGGCGCGGTGTGGTGGTAGGTGCGGGCACCGCCCTGGGCCTCGCCCACGTAGCCGCCGAGCATGCCGAGGTCGAGGTACCAGGAGCGGGGGTGCTGCACCCGGCGCTCGAACGCGGCGTCCGAGATCGTGAACGGCGCCAGCCCCGGGGCGACCCCCAGGCACTTCTGGGTGCCCGCGTAGCCGAGGTCCACGCCCCAGTCGTCCGCGCGCAGCTCGATGCCGCCGATGGACGTGACCGCGTCCACGAGCAGCAGGGCGTCGCCCTTGAGCGCGCCCAGCGCGGCGATGTCGGAGCGCACGCCCGTGGAGGTCTCCGCGTGCACCGCCGCGATGATCTTGGGGGACGGGTGCGCCTCCGCGACGCGCTGCGGGTCGATCGGCTCCCCGTAGGGGAAGTCCACGCGCACCACCTCGGCACCGCAGCGGGCCGCGACGTCGCACATCCGCTCGCCGAACAGGCCGTTGACGGCGACGACGACGACGTCGCCCTCCTCCACGGTGTTGACGAACGCCGCCTCCATGCCGGCGGAGCCCGTGGCGCTCAGCGGCAGGGTGCGCCGGTTGTCCGTGCCCCAGACCGTGCGCAGGCCGTCGCAGGCGCTGTCCATGATGTCGAGGAAGGCGGGATCCAGGTGGCCGAGCAGCGGGTGGCCCAGCGCCGCGGTGGCCTCCGGGTAGGGGTTGGACGGGCCGGGGCCGAACAGGTGTCGCTGGATCAGGGGCACGGTGCACTCCTCAGGGGAACGGGTGGACAGGTCCGCCGTCCAGCCTATGGCCTGCCGGCGCCGCACGCCGTCAGCGCGCTGCCCCGCCGCCCGCCGCCGCGGGTCACCGGCCTCGCCGACGGCCGAGGCGGCGGAGCACCGTCCTGAGGCGGCGTTCCGGGGCGCCCTGCGGACCGGAGCCGCCGCCGGGGGCGCCGGCCGGGAACGGGCGGCGGGGCTGCTGGGCGATGGGGGACCAGGACGCGAACATCGCGCTGCCCTCGGTGGCCGTCATGCGGTTCTGGAGCGTGGGGCGTCCGGCGGGGCCCTGGACCACGCCGGTGCGCTTGTCGTAGGTGAAGCCGTCGTCGAGGACGATGTGCTCGTCCGTCTCGGCGACCACGGTGTACAGCACCACGTGCTCGCCCGAGTCCGCGCCGGGATGGACGGCGGCGCGCGCGCCGGGATGCGTGGCGCCGCCGTGGTTGAAGTCGAGCAGGTCGGCCATGGGAGGAGTGCCCTCCTGGGGAGTTCGGGGTCCGGGTCGCCGGTGCGGCACCGGCGCCCGGGCCGGGCCCGGTGGGGTGCGGTCCCGGTGGGGCGGGTGGGTGGCTTCCACTCTAGCGACCGGCCGCAGCACGCCCGGGCCCGCACCCTGCTGGGCAGGCCCCGGCCGCGCAGGGCCGGGGCGTCGCGGGCGGGGGCTCAGGGCCGCGGCGCGGCCGCGATCGGGCGGTGGGTCTCGTACATCCGCACCGCCACCACCAGCGCCGAGACGGCGCTGATGCCGGCGGCGGCCCAGACGGCTGCGTGCAGGCCCAGCAGGTCGGCCACGATCCCGCCGAGGACGGCCCCGACCGCGTAGCCCAGGTCGCGCCAGACGCGATAGACGCCCACGGCACGGCCGCGCCACACCGGGTGCGCCACGTCACCGACCACCGCGAGCAGGGTCGGATAGACCATCGCGGTACCGGCCCCCAGCAGCACGGTGCCGGCGGCCCAGCCGCCGAAGCCCTCCCCCAGGGCGATGAGCACCAGGGCGGCGGCCTGGACGGCCATTCCGGCAGTGATCAGGTGCTTGCGCCCGATGCGGTCCGACAGGGCGCCGGTGACCAGCTGCCCGATCCCCCACACTCCGGGGTAGAGGGCGAAGAGCAGCCCGATCTGTCCCACGGTCAGCTCGGCGGTGGCGAACAGCAGCGGGAACAGCCCCCAGGAGAGCCCGAAGTTGAGGTTGTTGACCAGCCCCGCCTGGCTCGCCGAGGACAGTGCCGGCTCCTTGAGGCTGGTCTGGGCGATGACCTGGCGGTCGGTGAGCTCCCCGTGCAGATGGTCGTGGAGGCCGTCGGCGCGGGGGGTGTGCCGGCCGGCGTCGAGCAGGGCGTGAGCCCGGGTCTCCTTGACGAACACCCCGGACAGCAGCAGCGCCAGGGCGGTGTAGGCGATGCCCAGCAGGAACGGCGCCGGGCGCAGCCCGTACTGCTCGGCCAGGTACCCGGCCAGCAGGGAGGTCACGGCCACCGCACCGTAGCCGGCGGCCTCGTTGAGCCCCATGGCCAGCCCGCGCTGGGCCGGGCCCACGAGGTCGATCTTCATCACCACGGTCGTGGACCAGGTCAGGCCCTGGTTGATGCCCAGCAGCACGTTGGCCGCCACGACCCATCCCCAGTCCGGGGCGAAGATCAGCATCAGCGGCACGGGCACGGCGAACAGCCAGCCGACCAGCAGCACGGGCTTGCGCCCGTACCGGTCGGAGAAGGTCCCGGCGAACCAGTTGGCGATCGCCTTGGTGATCCCGAAGGCGGCCACGTAGGTGAAGATGAAGGTGTAGCCGCTGAGCCCGAACTCGCCCTCGGCCAGCAACGGCAGCACGGTCTGCTGCTGGCCGACCATGCCGCCGACCAGGGCGTTGACCGCCACCAGCAGGGCGAACTGGGCGGCGTTGGCGCGCAGGCCCAGGCGGAGGGGCCGGGAAGCCGTGGGGCGGGGGCTCGTGCGCCGGTTCATGACCGTTCCCTCTCGTGTCGTGGACCCGCCGGGCGGCGAGTGGTCCGGTATTCCACGGAAGCGTGGAACAATGCTTCCAACAGTGTTCCACAGATCTTTGGAGGATGACATGGGGGACCCGGGCAAGAAGGCCGCGCTCTTCGAGCAGCTGGCCCGAGTGGGCAAGGCCCTGGGCAACGGGAAGCGGCTGGAGCTGCTGGACCTGCTGACCCAGGGCGAGCGCAGCGTGGAGAACCTCGCCGCGGCCGCAGGCCTGGGCCTGAGCACCGCCTCGGCGCACCTGCAGGTGCTCAAGCAGGCCGGACTGGTGACCACCCGCCGGGACGGGACGAGGATCCACTACGACCTGGCGGGACAGGACGTGGCACGCCTCTACGCGCAGCTGCGCACCGTGGCCGGCGACCGTCTGGCCGAGGTGGAACGCGCCCGCGAGGACTACCTCGGCACCGGCGGCGCCCTCGCCGGGGAGGCGGGCGAGCGGGAGGTGCACCGCGACGAACTGCTGGCCCGGGCGGAGGCCGGGGAGCTCACCGTCCTGGACGTCCGGCCGCCCGAGGAGTACGCCGCCGCCCACATCCCCGGGGCCGTCTCCATCCCGCTGGAGGAGCTGTCCGCGCGGCTGGCGGAGCTGCCGGACGGGCGGGAGGTCGTGGCGTACTGCCGCGGCGCCTGGTGCGTGCTCGCCCACGAGGCCGTGGACCTCCTGCGCGCCCGGGGACGCCGGGCCCGCCGGCTCGAGGACGGTCTGCTCGAGTGGCGCCTCGGCGGGCTGCCCGTGGACACCGGCCGGGCCGCCTGAGGGCGGGACGGAGCCCTGCGGGCGACGCCCCGTCCGGGAGCCGCTCCTCCGCCGCCGCGGCCGTTGTGGTCCGGCAGACTCCTCGGTAGCCTCTGGACAAGCCCGCGGCGGGTCCGGATCCCCGGAGACCGCCCAGCAGGCGGAACCGCACCGTCGACCTCGCGGCGGCCGCCGTCGGCGCCCCACCCCGCCCCGGGCCGGGAGGCTCCGCGGCGGCCCCTGCGCCCACACCGGGAGATCCGCATGGACACAGACCGCACGCCGCCTCCCGACGCCCGGGAGCTGCTGCTCGAGGCCATCGACCTGGCGGTGGGCAACGCGGCCGTCGACGGCGGACCCTTCGGCGCCGTCGTCGTCGCCCCCGACGGCCGCCGCTTCCCCGGGGTCAACCGCGTCACGGCGGAGAACGACCCCACCGCCCACGCCGAGGTCATGGCGATCCGCAACGCCTGCCGCGAGCTGGGCACCTTCGACCTCTCCGGCGCCACGCTCTACTCCAGCTGCGAGCCGTGCCCCATGTGCCTGTCGGCCTCCCTGTGGGCCCGGCTGGACGCCGTCTGGTACGCCGCGGACCGGCACGACGCGGCCTCCGGCGGCTTCGACGACGCGGAGTTCTACGAGTACTTCGCCAAGCCCGAGCACGAGCGGTCCCTGCAGGTCCTCCCCGTGGCCCTCGACGAGCGCACCGCGCCGTTCGAGGCATGGGCCCGCAACGCCGCGCGCACCGACTACTGAGCCCCGTTCCGCGCGCCCCGGCGCGACAGCAGCACCCCCGGTCGCCGGAGGGCGTCCCCGCACGTGGAGGCGGCGCCCACCCGGGTTGTGAGCCGCCTTACGAAATGCGGAACACTGGTCTACAAGTCAGTAACCTTGCGGTGACGAGTCCCGGCGGCTCACGGGTCCGATGTGCGATGCACCTGGGGGGACACCGGAGCACAGCCGGCCGGGCTCCGTGGGCGCCGCTCTCGCACTGATCCGCGAGGGCGGCGCCTCTCCCGTCCCCGGGACCGGGGCACGACTGCGGTCCGCAGCGCGGTGAGCCCGTCCTCGGGCACGGGATGCCCTGGTGCCACCGCCTCACCCCGCGCTGCGCGGGGTGAGCCGCTAGATCAGCTCGTCCGTGAGCCGGTGGGGCGTGCCGAAGCGGTGGGCGGTGATGCTGACCGCCTGCTCGTGCAGGAACGGCAGCATCTCGACCCGGCCGGCCCCGGTCACGGGGTGGGCGTAGACGGCGAGGTCCGGGCGCGAGCCCGTCGCGGCGATGAACGCCGCACGGTCCCCGCCGATCAGCCGGACGCGGCCGCCGCCGAGGGCCGGGGCGCCGGCCAGCCACGCGGCGTCGTCCTCCACCTGCACGGGCACGCCGCGGTCGGTGAGCACGGCGCGCACCGGGGCGGGCAGCTCGCGCGCCGAGGAGACGGTCAGGGCGGAGCCCGCCCGCAGCCCGGCGGCGACGACGCGCAGCAGGTCGGCCAGCGGCTCGCCCTCGGACAGGCGCACCGTCACGGGCAGGGGCAGGTAGCGGAAGACGTTGCGCTCGGCGTAGAGGCCGGTGACGTCCTTGGCCACGCCGAACTCCTCGGCCCAGGCGGCCTCGTCGCTGCGCAGCGCCTGCTCGAGGCTCTCCGCCTCGGCCGGCACGAGCTCCGCCGTCCCCGACTGCGCGGCCTGCAGCAGCTCGACGACGGCCGCGTCGGCCACGGGCAGCCCGTCCCCGCGCAGCGGTGCCGGCTCCCACTCGCCCAGGCCCATGAGGTAGCTGGGACCGCCGGCCTTGGTGCCGGGACCGACCGCCGACTTCTTCCAGCCGCCGAAGGGCTGGCGCTGGACGATGGCCCCGGTGATGTGGCGGTTGACGTAGAGGTTGCCGGCCTGGACGTGCTCGAGCCAGTAGGCGATGTCCTCCGGGTCCAGCGAGTGCAGCCCGGCCGTGAGCCCGTACTCCACCTCGTTCTGGATGGCCACGGCCTCCTCCAGGGTCTCGGCGGTCATCACGCCGAGCACCGGGCCGAAGTACTCGACCTGGTGGAACTCGGAGCCGCGCTGCACGCCCGTGCGCACGCCCGGGCTCCACAGCCGGCCGGTCCCGTCGAGCTGCTGCGGCTCGATCAGCCAGGACTGGCCCTCCTCCAGGGTGGTCAGGGCCTGGAGCAGCTTGCCCTCGGCGGGCTCGGTGAGCGGGCCCATCTGCGCGGCGGGGTTGGTGGGGTGGTCGACGGTCAGGGAGGTCACCGCGTCCACGAGCTGGTTGCGGAAGCGGCGGGACTGCGCCACGGAGCCGACGAGGATGACCAGGGACGCGGCCGAGCACTTCTGGCCCGCGTGGCCGAACGCCGAGTAGGCGACGTCCTTGGCGGCGAGGTCGAAGTCCGCGCTGGGAGCCACGATCAGGGCGTTCTTCCCCGAGGTCTCCGCCAGCAGGGGCAGGTCGCTGCGGAAGGAGCGGAAGAGCTCGGCCGTCTCGTAGGCGCCGGTGAGGATCAGCCGGTCCACCGAGGGGTGGGAGATCAGCTGGCGGCCGAGGGCACGCTCCTCCAGGTCCACGAGGGCGAGCACGTCGCGGGACACCCCGGAGGCGTCCAGGGCCTCCCAGACGGCCTCGGCCACCACGGCGCCGCAGCGCTTGGTCGGGCCGGCCGGCTTGAACACGACCGGGGAGCCGGCCGCGAGGGCGGCCAGCGCGGACCCGGCCGGGATGGCCACCGGGAAGTTCCACGGCGGGGTCACCACGGTGAGCCGGGAGGGGACGAAGGACGCGCCGTCGACCTCGTCCAGCTCCCGGGCGCGCTCGGCGTAGTAGTGGGCGAAGTCGATGGCCTCGCTGATCTCCGGGTCGGCCTGGTCGAGGGTCTTGCCGGCCTCCGCGGCCGCGACCTCGAGCAGCTCGGCGCGGCGGGAGGCCAGGGCCTCGCCGGCCCGGTGGAGCACCTCGGCGCGCTGGGCGCCGGTCAGCGCGGCCCAGCCGCGGCCGGCCTCGAGGGCCGCGTCGATGACGCGGTCGAGCTGCTCCTCCGTGCGCAGCGCCGCGGCCGTGACGGTGTCCGTGCCGGCCCGGGAGCCCGGGACGCGGTCGAGGATCGCCCGGCCCCAGTCCCGGTTGGCGGCCACGGCGGGGTCGGTGTCCGGCGTGTTGGCGAACGCGTCGGTCGGGGCGGGCGCCTCCGGCAGGCTGCGGTCCTGGACCCGGTGGGGGGCGGGCACGGTGTCGTCGAGCCCGGCCAGGGAGGCGAGGAAGCGCTGCTTCTCGCGCTCGAAGAGCTCCTCGTCCTCGGCCAGCTCGAAGACCGCGGACATGAAGTTCTCCCGGGACGCCCCCTCCTCCAGGCGGCGGATCAGGTAGGCGATGGCCACGTCGAACTCGGCCGGGTGCACCACGGGGGTGTAGAGCAGCAGGGAGCCGACGTCGCGCTTGACGGCCTCGGCCTGGCCGGTCGCCATGCCCAGCAGCATCTCGAAGTCGACGGCCCCGGACACGCCGCGCTCGGCGGCCAGCAGCCACGCGAAGGCGATGTCGAAGAGGTTGTGCCCGGCCACCCCGATGCGCACGGCGTCCGCGTGCTCGGGCTGCAGGGCGTAGTTGAGGACCCGCTTGTAGTGGGTGTCCGAGTCCTGCTTGGTGCCCCAGGTCGCCAGGGGCCAGTCGTGCAGGGAGGCCTCGACCTGCTCCATCGGCAGGTTCGCGCCCTTGACCACGCGCACCTTCACGGGGGCGCCGCCGGCGGCGCGGCGCGCCCGGGCCCACTCCTGCAGGCGGATCATCGCCGCGAGGGAGTCGGGCAGGTAGGTCTGCAGCACGATGCCGGCCTCGAGCTCCCGGAACCGGGGCTGGTCGAGGATCCGCGTGAAGACCTCCAGGGTCATGTCGAGGTCCTTGTACTCCTCCATGTCCAGGTTGATGAACTTCGGCGTGGTGAAGGAGGCGGCCTGCGCGTACAGCGGGGTCAGCTTCTCGACGACCTCGGCGACGGCCTCGTCGAAGGCCCAGGCGGAGTGCGGGGCGACGGTGGAGGAGACCTTGATGGAGACGTAGTCGACGTCGGGGCGGGCCAGCAGGTCATGGGTGCCCTGGAGCCGGCGGGCGGCCTCGCGGTCCCCGAGCACGGCCTCGCCCAGGAGGTTGACGTTGAGCCGGACGTCGTCCTTGCGGATCTTCGCGATCGACTTCCCGAGCTTCGCCTCGCTGGCGTCCACGATGAGGTGCCCGACCATCTCGCGCAGCGCCCTGCGGGCCGCCGGGATCACGACCTGCGGGGCGACCGGGGCCAGGGCCCCGCCCGCGCGCACCGCGGTGCGCAGGTGCCAGGGCAGGAAGGCGGGGACCTTCGGCGCCAGCCGGGCCAGGTTGCGGGCGGCCACCCGGACGTCCTCGGGGCGGATGACGCCGTCGACGAACCCGACCGTGAAGTCCAGGCCGCTGGGATCCTTGAGCACCCCGGCCAGCTGCTCGCCCGAGGCGTCCTTGGGGAACTCCTCGGCCTCGGTGAGCCAGCGGCGCACCGTGGCCACGGCCTGCTCGGGGAGCGACCCGGGAACGGCGGCGTGGGGAAGGGTGCGACCTGTCGACGGATCCGCGGGGGTGGGCGCGGTCGCGGGGACGGGGATCGTGGTCATGGGTGGTACTCCCTGGGTTGGGCCGAAAGCACTGCGATGTCTCCACTATGCGGCCCGGGACGATTCGGATAAAGTGAATGTTTCCGCAGATCATTCATCAGCGGAACTGACCCTTTGGAGGTGGCGCCGTGCTGGACGTGCGCAAGCTGCGGCTGCTCCGGGAACTCGCGCTGCGGGGCACCCTCGCGGAGGTCGCCACGGCCCTGAACTTCAGCCCCTCAGCGGTCTCCCAGCAGCTCTCCGCGCTGGAGAAGGAAGCCGGGGTGGCGCTGCTGTCCAAGGCCGGCCGGCGGGTCCAGCTCACCCCGCAGGCGGAGATCCTGGTGGCGCGCACCACCGAGCTGCTCGACGTCCTGGAGCGCACCGAGTCGGACCTGGCGGCGTCGCTGAGCACGGTCACCGGCACCGTGCGGGTCGCCGTGTTCCAGTCCGCGGCCCTGGCCCTGCTCCCCGAGGTGCTGGGCGCCATGCGCCGCGAGCACCCGGAGGTGCGGGTCGAGATGGTGCAGGCGGAGCCGGAGCGGGCGCTCTACGAGACGTGGACCCGGGAGTTCGACGTGGTCGTGGCCGAGCAGTACCCGAGCCACGCCGCCGCCCACCACCCCGACCTGGACCGGCGGCGGCTGATCACGGACGCCATCCGCCTGGCCGTTCCGCCCGGCCCCGAGCACGCGTCCGTCACGTCCCTGCGGGAGGCCCGCGAGCTGCCGTGGGTCATGGAGCCGCGCGGCGCCGCCTCCCGGCACTGGGGCGAGCAGCTGTGCCGGCGGGCGGGCTTCGAGCCCGACGTCCGGTTCTCGACGGCGGACCTGCAGGCGCAGACCCGGCTCGTGGAGTCCGGCAACGCCGTGGCGCTCATGCCGGACCTCATGTGGGCGGGCGGGGACTCGCCCTGCCGGCTGGTCGACCTGCCGACCGGGCCGCGGCGGACGGTGTTCACCTCGATCCGCGGCTCGAGCGCGCACCGCCCGGCGATCCTCGCGCTGCGGGCCGCCCTCGAGACGGTGGCCGCCGACCTGGCCGGGCGGATGGAGTGAGCCGGCGGCCGCGGGGCGGGCCGCTACGGGCGGGCGGGCGCCCGCTCCGTGAGCGCCCCGCGCAGCCGGTCGTCCGCGACCTGCTCGAGCAGCCAGGGGCTGAGCAGGAACGGCGCGGCCGCCGCGGCGGCGAACAGCTCCTCCGGGGCGATCCAGGCGACCTCCGCGACCTCCGCGGGCAGGGGCCGCGGCCGGCCGGTGGCCCGCGCCACGTAGACGGGGCAGAACTCGTTCTCCACGATCCCGGAGGCGTCCACCGCCCGGTAGCGGAAGTCGGGCAGCACCTCCCGCATCCCCGTCACCTCGAAGCCCAGCTCCTGGCCCGCCCGGCGGGCGATGGCCTCGACGAACCCCTCGCCCGGGCCCGGGTGGCCGCAGAAGCTGTTGGTCCACACCCCGGGCCAGGTCTTCTTGGCGAGCGCCCGGCGGGTCAGCAGCAGCCGTCCGGCGTCGTCGAGGACGTAGCACGAGACCGCGAGGTGCAGCGGGGTGTCCGTGGTGTGCACCCCGGCCTTGGGCGCGGTCCCGATGGGACGGTGCTCGTCGTCCAGGAGGACGACCTCTTCGGCTGCCATGGGCCTCGTTCCGGTCGGAGGGCGGTGACGTGCGCGTCCATTCTCGCAGGAACCGCGGGCCGGCGGAACGCGGGCCCGCGGAGTGGACAACGGGGCGCGGGCGGAGCACGATCGGGAACCATGCGACGACGTCGGCCCGCCCCCGCTCCCCTGCCGCTGCGGGACGGCGTGGACCCCGTCCGGGTCCGGCTGCCCGCCGGGGAGGCCGAGGCCCCCGGGACCGTCCGCGACCACCTGCTGAACCGGTTCCCCGCGTCCGCCCCGGAGCTCGAGGAGCTCTTCGCTTGCGGCGGGATCGTCGACGACGCCGGACGGCCGCTCTCCCCCGGCGCCCCCTTCCGCCCCGGCGCCTCGGTCTGGTACCACCGTGCCCTGCCCGAGGAGCCGGAGCTGCCCGGGGACCTGCCGGTGCTGTTCGAGGACGAGTGGCTGCTGGCGGTCGACAAGCCGCACGGGCTGCCCACCACACCGCGCGGCGGGTTCGTGGCGCAGAGCGCGCTCGTGAAGCTGCGCCGCTCCCGCGGCGAGGACCGGCTCTCCCCGCTGCACCGGCTCGACCGCGGCACCGCCGGGGTCCTGCTGCTCTCGCGGGACCCCGCCACCCGCGGCCGGTTCCAGAGCCTCTTCCAGGCGCGGGCGGTGGGCAAGGAGTACGAGGCCGTGGCCGAGCACCGGCCCGGCCTGGACCTGCCCCGCCTCGTCGAGTCCCGCATCGTCAAGGACCGCACGTCCCTGCAGGCGCGGGAGGTCCCGGGCCCCGTCAACGCGCGCACCGTGCTCGAGGCGGCCGGGCCGCCGTTCACGGACGCGGAGGGGACGTGGGCCCGCTACGCCGTCCGGCCCGAGACCGGGCGCACCCACCAGATCCGGGTGCACCTGGCCGGGCTGGGCGTGCCCGTCCGGCACGACCCCCTGTACCCGGAGGTGCGGCCGGCCGGCGCGGAGGACCCGGACCGCCCGCTGCAGCTGCTGGCCCGGCGGATCGCCCTCGTCCACCCCGTGACCGGCGTGCCGCTCGTGCTCGAGAGCCGGCGCGCCCTCATGACCGGCGACGCCGCGTGAGCGCTCCGCGCGCCCCCCGGGCGGCCGGGCGCGTCCCGGCCCCGGACGTGGCCCGGGGGCTCATGCTCTGGGTCATCGCGGTCGCCAACATCACCGTGTGGATCTGGGCGGCCGGGCCCACCGACGGCCCCCGGGACCGGACCCTGGGGACCGGCGCCGGCACCGCGGGGTGGACGGCGGACGACGTCGTCAACATGGCCATGTCGATGCTGGTGGACGGCCGCGGCTTCCCCCTGTTCTCGTTCCTGGTGGGCTACGGTGTGGGCCAGATCACCGCGCGGGAGGCGGCCCGCGGCACGCCCCTGCCCCTGGCGCGCCGGCTGCTGCTGCGCCGCTACGGGTGGCTGCTGCTCTTCGGGGCCCTGCACGCTTGCCTGCTCTTCCCCGGGGACATCATCACCGCCTACGCGTTCGGGGGGCTCTTCCTGGCCGTGCTGATCGCCGAGAGCACGCTCACCCTCGTGGTCCTCGCGGCCCTCGGCTCGGTCCTCATGGTCCTCTACGGCGCGGCGAGCTGGGCCGTGCGGTCGCCGGGCGCGCCGCCGTTCCCCAGCCTGGTGGCGGGCTCCGTCCCGGAGCGGCTGGCGCTCGGGCTCGCCGAAGGACTCGGGGTGGTGTCCTTCGCCCCGCTCCAGCTGCTGGGACTGCTGCCCATGCTGCTGCTCGGGCTGGCCCTGAGCCGGTACCGGGTGCTCGAGGAGCCCGGTCCCCGCCGCGGCCGGCTGCTCGCCGCCGCACTGGCCGGCATCGGCCTCGGGCTGCTCACGGGCGCCGGCACCGGGCTCCTGACCACGGACCGGCTCGAGCCCTCTGCCGTCGCGGGGTCCGTGCTCACCGGGGCGGACGCGGTGACAGGGGCCGCCCAGGGGATCGGCTACGCGCTCGTGGTGGCGCTGGTCTGCGACCGGGTGCTGCGCGGCGCCCCCGGCGCCGCGGCGGGACCCCTCAGGGCGCGGGAGCACCCCGCGCTGTGGTCGCTGCAGGCCCTGGGCCGCCGGTCGATGAGCGGCTACCTCGCGCAGTCCGTGCTGTTCACCGTGCTGCTGCCCCCGTTCGCGCTGGGCCTTGGCCGTTCCCTGACGCCCACCGCCGCGCTGCTGCTCGGCTCCGCCGTGTGGCTGGCCACGCTGCTCGGTGCGGCCGTGCTGGAGCGGCAGGGCCGGCCCGGACCGGCCGAGACCCTGCACCGGCGGCTCTTCCTCGGCCGGGCCCGGGACCGGGGCGTCCCGCCGCCCCCGGCGAGCGCCTAGGCTCGGTCGCAGCACTTCTCCCCCGCCGACACAGGAGCCCCCATGCCCACGACGACCGGCGCGAGCGCCGCGCACCGCACCGAGACCACCGAGCCCACCGGCGCCGCCGGACCTGCCGCCACGGCCGCGGAGCGGTCCGAGCAGGCGGACCGGGCGGCGCACTCGGTCCGGGAGCTGTTCGGCGGGCGGGCGCTGGGGGTGCCCGGCACGCTGCTCGGCGCCCCGGCGCACCCGCGTCCCACGTCCCTGAAGGCCCCGTGGCACTACTGGTGGCAGGCGCACCTGCTCGACGCGCTGGTGGACGCCGGGCTCCGGCACCTGGACGAGCCCGCGCGGGCGGGGAGGTTCCGCCGGGAGGGGCACCGGCTGCTGCGGGGCATCACCCTGCGCAGCGGCGGCCGGGTGACCCACAACTCCTACTACGACGACATGGCGTGGCTGCTGCTGGCCGTGGGCCGCCTCGCCGGACTGGACCGCGCCCTGACCGGCCGGCCGGACGTGGCGTGCCTCGACGCCGGCAGCGCCCTGCTCGCCAGGCTGGAGCAGGGCCACACCGGGGACCTCGGCGGCGGGGTCTTCTGGAACACCCGCCACGACGTCAAGAACACGGCGTCCTCCGCGCCCACGGCCCTGGCCTTCGTGCGCACGCACCGCACGGAGGAGGCCCGTGCGGTGCTCGGCTGGCTGCGGGGCACCCTGTGGAACCCCGAGCGGAAGGTCTTCCACGACGGCCTGCGCCTGGTCGCCGCCGGATCCGGGGCGGAGGTGACCCGCCTGGACGAGAGACTGTTCAGCTACAACTCCGGGCCCGTGCTCGGCGCGCTGCTCGAGCTCGCGGACGCCCCGGGCACGGCCGGGCCGGACCGGGCGGACCTGCTGGGCGCGGCCGCCGACGTGGTGGCGGGCGCCGCGGCGGAGTACGGCCGGGAGCTGGACGGGCACCCCGTCCTGCGCACCCACGGGGGTGGGGACGCCGGCCTGTTCAGCGGGATCCTGGCCCGCTACCTCGCCGACGCCGCCCTGCACCCGGGCCTGCCCGCCGCGGTCCGCGGCACCGCGGCGGAGCTGGTGACGGGCACCGCCGACGCCCTGTGGGCGGGACGGCGGGAGTTCGACCCGGCGGTCGACTTCAGCGCGCCGGACAGCACGGCCGCCGGCGAGACGGTCGCGATCTTCTCCCCGGACCCGGCGCGGCACGCCGACGAGTCGCAGCGCCCCGGCGTGCCGGTCGAGCTGTCCACCCAGGTGCAGGCGTGGACGGTCCTGGAGGCCGCCGCCCGGCTGACCCGCCCGTGACCGCGGCGGGAGCTCCCGGCTCCGCTGTGCGCTGAACCGGCCCTCCGGGGCGGCGGGGGCCGTGGCCCCGCCCGGGGTCTTGGGATAGAACAGCAGTATGAGTTTCCTCCGCACCCCCGATCCGCATCCCGGTTGGCTCAACGAGGACGATCTGCAGGAGGCCCGCCGCCGCCTGCCGATGGTGTACGTGCAGGCCCTGCCGGTCCGGCTCGACCCGCTGGGCTACCTCTCCGAGATCGGGCTGCTGCTGCAGGCCACCCCCCAGGGCGAGATGATGTACACGCTCGTCTCCGGGCGGGTGCTGTACCGGGAGACCATCCGGGCGGCGCTCCTGCGCCACCTGGAGAAGGACCTGGGCGCCATGGCCTTCCCGCAGCTGCCGGTGTCCACCACGCCGTTCGCCGTGGCCGAGTTCTTCCCCTCCCCGTCCGAGACCGGCCTGACCGACGACCGCCAGCACGCCGTGGCGCTGAGCTACATCGTGCCGGTGCGCGGCGAGTGCAGCCCGCGCCAGGACGCCCTGCAGCTGTCCTGGATGAGCCCCGAGGAGGCGCTCAGCCCGGAGGTCCAGGCCGAGTTCGCGGGCGGACGCGGGGACCTGGTGCGCCAGGCCGTGGCCCACGCCGGCTGGGGCCGCTGAGCGGTCCCGCCCGCGCACGGGGCCCTGGGCCCCGGCCCGGACCGCGCTCCACGGCCCCGGCCGGTGCCGCACAATGGACGGGTGCCCGCACCTGAGAAGACCCTTCCGCCCAGCGCCGCCCGCGCCGCCTTCGGCTTCGAGCCGGAGCACCGCCTGGCCGACACCGCCCCGGCCCCCCGGGGACGCGCCGGGGGCGGCGGCCCGTTCCTGGGCCGCACCGGGACCATCACCACGCCGCACGGGACGATCCGGACCCCCGCCTTCGTCCCCGTCGGCACCGCCGCCACCGTCAAGGCGGTGCTGCCCGAGTCCATGGCGGAGCTCGGCGCGCAGGCCCTGCTCGCCAACGCCTACCACCTCTATCTCCAGCCCGGCGCGGACGTCCTGGACGCCGCCGGCGGGCTCGGGTCGTTCATGAACTGGTCCGGCCCCACCTTCACGGACTCCGGGGGCTTCCAGGTCATGTCCCTGGGGTCGGGGTTCCGGAAGGTCATCGACATGTCCACGGCCGCGACGGCGGGGGACGACGACGTCGCGACCGGCAAGGAGCGCCTGGCGCGGGTCGACGACGACGGGGTCACGTTCAGGTCCCACATCAACGGGGACGTCCACCGGTTCACCCCGGAGATCTCGATGCAGGTGCAGCACCGGCTCGGCGCGGACGTCATGTTCGCGTTCGACGAGCTGACCACGCTGCACAACTCCCGCGGCTACCAGGAGTCGTCCCTCGAGCGGACCCGCCGGTGGGCGCAGCGGTGCGTGACCGAGCACGTGCGGCTCACCGAGGAGCGCGCCGACAGGCCGTACCAGGCACTGTTCGGCGTGATCCAGGGCGCCCAGTACGAGGACCTGCGCCGGAAGGCGTGCCGGGACCTCGGGGCGATGGACTTCGACGGCTTCGGGATCGGCGGGGCCCTCGAGAAGGAGAACCTCGGCACGATCGTGCGCTGGTGCAGCGAGGAGCTGCCCGAGGACCGGCCCCGGCACCTGCTGGGCATCTCGGAGCCGGACGACATCTTCACGGCCCTCGAGAACGGCGTGGACACCTTCGACTGCGTCTCCCCCACCCGGGTGGCCCGCTCGGGCACCGTGTACGCCCCGGACGGCCGCTTCACCGTCAGCAACGCCCGCTTCCGCACGGACCTCGCCCCGATCGACGCCGGCTGCGACTGCTACACGTGCACGCACTACACCCGGGCGTACCTGCACCACCTGTTCAAGGCGAAGGAACGGCTGTCCGCCACGCTCACGTCGATCCACAACGAGCGGTTCGTCGTGCGCATGGTGGACGGGGCCCGCGAGGCCATGGCCGACGGGACCTGGGTCGAGTACCGGGACGAGGTCCTGGGCCGCTACTACGCGGGCCGGTCCTGAGCCCCCCGCCCGGCGTCGGGGTCCTCGTGGATCACGAGCACCGGGCACGAGGCGTGGGTGACGCACGCGGCGCTGACCGAGCCGAGCAGCATCCCACGGAAGCCGCCGTGGCCCCGGCGCCCCACGACCAGCATCGTGGCGTCCTCGCTCTCGTGCACCAGGACCTTGGCCGGGTGGCCGAAGACCACGGAGGTGCTGAGCCCGGCCGGCACGTCGTCCCCGAACGCCTCGTGGACCGCCTTGTCGACCCGCTTCCGGGTGATCTCGTCGAAGTTGTCGCTGCCCAGCGGGACGTACCCGGCGTACTCGGGCGGGTACTCCCACGCCCCGACCGCCTTGACGCCCGCGCCGAGGGCGTCCGCGGTCCGCGCCGCCCAGCGCAGTGCCTCCACCGACTGGGGGGAGCCGTCGACCCCGACGACGATCGCTGCTGCGGTTCCGTTGCTCATGCCCGATCCTTTGCTCGTGTGATCACCCTGACGTGATCAGTATCACAGAGCGCGGGGCGCCGTGCGCGCCGCGGCCGGCGCACGTCGCGGTGACGGGCACCGGCCGCCCCGGGGGCCGCCGGCGCCCTCAGCCGGCGCTCGCGGCCGCCCCGGCGTGCTCGGCCTCGACCGACTCCTCGGGGAGGACGAGGACCGGGCAGGGGGCGTGGGCGACACAGGCCGAGCTCGTGGAACCCATCAGCAGCCCCTTGAAGCCGCCGTGCCCCCGGCGCCCGACCACGAGCAGCGTGGCCCCCTCGCTGTGCTGCATCAGCACCTTGGAGGGGTGGCCGAACTCCACCACGGTGCGCAGCCCGGCCGGGACGTCGTCCCCGAAGGCCTCGTGGACCGCCCGGTCCACCCGCTTCCGGGCCAGTTCGTCGAAGTGGTCGTCCTTGAAGTGCACGAAGTTCACGTACTCGGGCGGGTTCTCCCACGCCCCCACGACCGTGAGGGTCGCGCCGTAGGCCGGCGCGAGGCGCGCGGCCCAGCGCAGCGCCGCCACGGACTGGGGAGACCCGTCGACTCCCACCACGATCACTCCATCCGACTGCTGATCCATGTCCCGTCCTCGCTGTCCTGACGCCGATGATGTGTGCCCAGTATCACAGAGCCCGCGGCGACGCGCTCACAGGTGCGAGAGGATGACCGAGCTCCTCGTGTGGTTGACGCCCTTCCACTCCCTGATCCGGACCATGACGTCCTCGAGGTGGGTGGTGTTCTCCGCGCGGATCAGGAAGATGCCGTCCGCCTCGCCGGTGACCGTGTACGCGGCGGTCACCTCGGCGATCTCCGCGGCCATCGTGCGCATCATCGACGGCGACAGGCCGCCGTCGCAGTGCAGCTCCACGAAGGCCTGGATGTGCCACCCCAGCACGAGGGGGTCGACCTCCGCGGTGAAGCGCTTGATGGCACCCGTCTGCTGCAGCACGTCCACCCGGCGCTTCACCGCGGGGGCCGACAGACCGACCTTCTGGCCGATGGCCGCATAGCTCTCCCGGCTGTCCTGGACCAGTGACGCAATGATCTGCCGGTCAATATCGTCAAGACGCAACAATTCGCTCCTCCCGTGAGCACAATCACATTGAATGATTCACTATCGGCCCGTTAGACTTTAGATGTCAACCGAGGAACAGCCCCTCGCCGGCACGTCCGGCGACCCAGCCTCGGACCCACGGATCTTCTCGCCCCGCGCACAGAAAGCTCGATGTTCCCATGGCTCTGCTCTTCGTCTTCGGTCTCCCCGCCCTCCTGTTCACCGCCATCGGACGGGCCGCAGCCCCCGCCGGCATCCGCGCCGAGGGCGCCCTGCGCCGCGCCGGCAGCGACCTCGCCCGCGGCCTCCGCGTGTGCGCCATGACCTCCCCGCAGTACCTGACCGGTGGGTCGCACGCCGGTCGCTGACCCCGGCGCTCCGGCGCCGACGACGACACCGGAGCAGCACCCCCGGCGGCCCGGCCTCTCGCGAGAGGCCGGGCCGCCGCGTGTTAACTTCTTGTTGCCATGACAAGATCGCACTTCGGACGACAGGCGTGTCTGTTGCCAACGGCCCTCCGGCAGGGTGTAGTGGTGAGATGCAGATCACACAAGCGGCACCCAAGGCGACCGTGGCCGAGGACGTCGAATGGCTGGCGGCCATCGACAACGCCATCAACTCGGCGTTCGCCCCCATCACCGAGGTCTTCTCGACCATCGTCTTCGTCCCGATCACCGTCGCGGGCGTCAGCTTCCCGTTCGTCGTGGCCTGGCTCATCGCGGCCGGCGTGATCTTCACCGTCTACTTCGGCTTCATCCAGTTCCGCGGCCTCAAGGTCTCCTGGGACGTGGTCCGGGGCAAGTTCTCGTCCAAGGACGACCCCGGTGAGGTCCCCCACTTCCAGGCCCTGACCTCCGCGCTGTCCGGCACCGTGGGGCTGGGCAACATCGCCGGTGTCGGCGCGGCGATGGCCCTCGGCGGGCCGGGCGCCACCTTCTGGATGATCTGCGCCGGCCTGCTCGGCATGGCCACGAAGTTCGCGGAGTGCACGCTCGGCGTGAAGTACCGCGAGGTCCACGAGGACGGCACCGTCAGCGGCGGGCCCTTCCGGTACCTGCTCGTCGCCTACGGCAAGTTCGGCAGCGTCGTCGCCAAGATCTTCACCGGCATCTTCGCCGTCGCGATCCTCCTGTTCGGCGCGGCCGGCGGCAACATGTTCCAGGCCAACCAGACGTTCGCCCAGGCGCGCAACGTGACGGGCGGCCCCGACGGCTTCCTCGGCAGCGCCGGGGCGGCCCTCATCTTCGGGCTGATCCTCGCGGGCTGCGTGGGCCTGGTCATCATCGGCGGCATCAAGTCCATCGGCGCCACCACCAGCCGGCTGGTGCCGGCCATGGCCGCCGTCTACGTCACCGCGTGCCTGGTCGTCATCTTCGTCAACATCGGTCAGGTGCCTGCGGCGTTCGCCGCCATCATCGACGGCGCGTTCTCCCCGGAGGGCATGGCCGGCGGCGTCCTGGGCGTCATGATCGTGGGCTTCCAGCGCGCGGCGTTCTCCAACGAGGCGGGCCTCGGCTCCGCCCCGATCGCCCACTCGGCCGTCAAGACCCGCCGCCCCGTCAGCGAGGGGTTCGTGGCGATGTTCGAGCCCTTCGTGGACACCGTGATCATCTGCACCATGACCGCCCTCGCCATCGTCATCGCCAGCGCCCCCAGCCTGCAGGCCGGCATCGACCAGGTGCAGGCCGGTGGGGGCGCCCCCGACGGCGTCATCCTCACCTCGGACGCCTTCGCCACGGTCATCCCCTGGTTCCCGATCATCCTGGCGATCGCGGTGATCCTGTTCGCCTTCTCCACCCTGATCACCTGGTTCTACTACGGCCTCAAGGCGTGGGAGTTCCTGTTCGGGCGCAGCCGGCTCAGCGACAACATCTTCCGCGGCATCTACCTGTTCTTCACCGTGGCCGGCACCGTCCTGACCTTCAGCGAGGTCATCGCCTTCGCCGACGCGGCGCTGTTCGTCTGCGGATTCGTCAACCTGCTCGGCGTCTACCTGCTGCTGCCCGTCATCAAGAAGGAGATGAAGGAGTACCTCGCCGACCGCAAGAGCGGCACGCTGCACCTCCTCGGCAACGAGCCGTCGGACGGGTCCACCGCGGTCCGCCACGACGCCTGACCCTCGGCGCGTCCGCACGGCCGCACCGCACGGCCGACGCCCGGTACTCGTTCCGAGGGCCGGGCGTCGCCGTGCCCGGGGCCCGACCGGCTGCGCCTACTCGGTGCTCCCGGCGCCGTCGGCACCGGGCGCGCGCCGGGACTCGTGCCGGGACCTCCGCCAGGCGAGCACGCCCACGACCACCACGACCGCCCACGAGGCCGCGACCACCGCCAGGGCCGGCCACGACGGCCGGGACGTGAACGCCCCCACCGCGGCGAAGCTCACCTGGCCCGGCATCCCGCCCAGCAGGGTGGCCCCGAGGTAGTCGCGCTGCGGGATGCGCACGAGCCCCGCCCCGTAGCTGAGGGTCCAGTTGGGCACGACCGGCCGGAGCACGAGCACCGTGAGGAAGCCCTTCCCGACGAGCTTGCGCTCCACCGCCTCGACGCGGCTGCCCGCGAGCCGGTACAGGGCGTCGCGGCCGAGAAACCGGGCGAGCCAGTACCCCAGCCAGGCCCCGGCGGTGGTGGCGACGACCCCGACCACGCTGCCCTGGGCCATGCCGAAGAGGAACCCCCCGGAGACGGCCATGATCGTCACCGGGATCGGTGTGGCCGCCACCAGGACGAACACCCCCGCGAAGACGAGGGGGCCCCAGGCGCCGAATTCCTCGACGAAGGCCCGCACCTGCTCCACGGTCGGCAGCTCGTGGCCGATGAGGTACCAGACGGCCACGCCCAGCAGCACCAGGAGCGCCCCGCCCTTGAGCGCGGTGACCCACGCCGGCCGCGTGCCGGGCTCGCGGGCCCCCGGCTCCGGCGCAGGTTCGGTGCTCACGTGCGCCACTGTACCGACCGCCGGCGCCGGGGACCGGTGTGCCGGTCCCCCGCCGGGCTCGGATAGTCTGCCCGCATGACCCAGGACGCCGCGACCCGCACCACTGCACTGACCCGGCGGCTGACCGCGCCCAACCCGGGGCCCATGACCCTGGACGGCACCAACTCGTGGCTGATCGGGGCGCCGGGGCAGCAGGACGTCGTCGTCGTGGACCCGGGTCCGGCCGACCGCGGCCACCTCGCCGCCCTGGCCGCGGCGGGGCGGACCGTGCTGACGCTGGTCACGCACCGCCACGCCGACCACACCGAGGCCGTCGACGACTTCCACGCGCTCACCGGCGCGCCCGTGCGCGCCTTCCTGCCGGAGTTCTGCCGCGACGCCGCCCCGCTGGCGGACCGCGAGACGATCGAGGCCGCCGGGTGCCGGATCCGGGTGCTGCACACCCCCGGGCACACCTCCGACTCCGTGAGCTTCCACCTGCCCGACGACACGCCGGCCCCGGGCGGGGACGCCGTGGCCGCGGCGCGCGCCACGGGCTCGGTGCTCACCGGAGACACGGTCCTGGGCCGGGGGACCACGATGCTCGACCACCCGGACGGGAGCCTGGGCGACTACCTGCGCTCGCTGCAGCGCCTGGCGGTGCTGGGCGACGCCCTGGTGCTGCCGGCGCACGCGGACGTGCGGGAGGACGTCGAGTCGGTGTGCGAGGAGCTCCTCGAGCACCGCATGGAGCGTCTCGCCGAAGTCCGGGAAGCCCTGCGGAGCCTGGGCCGCGCGGCGACCCTCGAGGCCATCACGGCCCGGATCTACGCCGACGTCCCGGCGCACGTGCTGCCCGCCGCCCGCAGCTCGGTGGGCGCGCAGCTGGCCTACCTCGGCTTCTGAGCCCTGTCCGCGGACCCGGGCGGGCTCGCAGCCCCTTCGGCGGCCGGGAGGGGCCGAAGCCTTTCGGTGCCCGGGCGGGGCCGCAGCCCCTCGGCGCCCAGGCGAGGCTGTAGCCCCTCGGCACCCGGGCCGGGGCCGCCTCCCCGGCGCCGGACCCGGCCCGGCTCGTCAGCGCAGGGGCGCGAGGGCCTCCCCCGCGACGCCGGCCTCGCCGTAGGTCGGCTCCCGGCGCTTGAGCCAGCCGATCACGGCGTAGGTCACCGGCATGACGAGCACCTCGACCAGGACCTTGTACACGTAGCCCACCACCACGTAGTTGAGGAAGTCCCCCGCCGTGGTGATGCCGATGACCGGGGCCGCCACGGTGCAGAAGACCACGGTGTCCACGAGCTCGCCCACCAGGGTCGAGCCGATGAGCCGCGCCCACAGGTGCTTCTCCCGGGTGCGGGCCTTGATCCGGACCATCACGAAGGCGTTGAGCAGCTGCCCCGCGAGGTAGCCCAGCAGGGATCCCGCCACGATGAGCGGGACCGGGCCGAGGACGGCCTCGAAGGCGGCCTGGCCGTCGTAGAACTCCGCCGGCGGCAGGGCGATGACGAGCCAGAACACGACCGAGGAGAACAGCCCCGCGGCGAACGAGGTGACGATGGCCCGGCGGGCGGAGCGGAAGCCGTAGACCTCCGCCACGACGTCGCCGAGGACGTAGGCGAGGGGGAAGAGGAAGAACCCCCCGTCGGTGATGACGGGGCCGAAGGCGACCCCCTTGGTCGCGGCGACGTTGGAGAGCACCAGGACCACGCAGTACGCCGCCACGACGAGGTCGAAGTGCGTGCGGGGGCGGCGGGCGAACCCGGCGGGGGCCGGGCCGGAGGAGGAGGACACGGTCGGTCACCAATCTGTATTGACGCGGCGCCGGCCCGCGCGGGCGGACGCCGTGGTTCGATCTGTGCGGTGTGCTGGACGGACGCGGGGCCCCGCCTGCCACCCGGGAGCCCCTTCCCCGCCGCCGCGGGCCCCGGGCGGGGACCCGCGGACCGGCCGGAGACCGTCCGACAGTCTAGCCCCGGCGGTTGGCCCCGGCCCCGGACGGGGGCGCACAATGGCTCCCATGACCGACACCAGCACCGTTCCCACGCCCGCCGCCGCGGACCGCGCCGCCCAGCCGCCCGTGGCCCTGACGATCGCCGGCTCCGAGGCCACCGGTGGCGCCGGCGCCCAGGCCGACCTCAAGACCTTCCAGGAGCTCGGGGTCTTCGGCTCCCTCGCCCTCACCTGCATCGTCTCCTTCGACCCGGCCGAGGACTGGGGGCACCGCCTGTTCCCCGTGCCGCAGGACGTGCTGCGCGAGCAGCTCGAGGCGATCACGGCCGCCCACGAGCTCGACGCCGTCAAGATCGGCATGCTGGGCAGCCCCGAGACCATCGCCACCACGGCCGAGGTCCTCACCGCACTGGCGCCGCGGCACCTGGTCCTCGACCCGGTGCTCATCTGCAAGGGCCAGGAGCCGGGCGCGGCCCTGGACACGGACGAGGCGCTGAAGGCGAAGGTCCTGCCGCTGGCCACGTTCGTGACCCCGAACCACTTCGAGTCCCTCTCCCTGTCCGGCATGGACGAGATCAGCACCGTCGAGCACCTCGTGGAGGCCGCGCGGCGGATCCACGAGACGTCCGGTGCCGTGGTCCTCGCCAAGGGCGGGGTCCGACTCGCCGGCCCCGACGCCGTCGACGTCTTCTACGACGGGACCACCCTCGAGGTGCTCTCGGAGCCCAAGGTCGGCGAGGTCCCCGTGGCCGGGGCGGGCTGCACGCTCGCGGCCGCGGTCGCCGCGGAGCTGGCGAAGGGGGCCGAGCCCCTCGACGCGGCCCGCGCCGCGAAGGCCTTCGTCTCCGCGGGCATCCGGCGCCGGCTCAGCTCGCGCGCCCCGTTCGACTCCCTCTGGCAGGGCGGCTCGGCCGCCGAGCGGTGAGCGGGTGAGGGCCCGGACGCCCGCCGGCCGGTCCGGCGGGCGTCCGGCCCGCGAGGCCGTGGAGCACAGTCCTGCTGAGGGTTTCCTGGACGTTTCCCCAGATCTTCTGCGCGGAGGAGCCGAATTCCCGGAAACGGTGGTGTCATAGTCAGACATACCGTCACCAACGCTCAGCACAGTGTGCATAATTTGGTGACACGCACAGATAAGGTGTCATCATGCCTCGTATTTCTGCGGCCACCAATGCCGCGCAGCGGGAGAACACCAAACGAGCGATCCTCGACTCCTTCGGCCAGCTGCTCTACCAGCAGGGCCTCACCGGACTGACCATGACGCACGTGGCCAAGAACGCCGGCGTGGGCCGCACCGCGGTCTACAACTACTTCGCGGACATGGGCGAGCTGCTCGTGGCCTACGCCCTGGACGAGACCGAGCGGTTCATGACCGATCTGCGCCGCGACCTCGAGGGCGTCGCCAACCCGGTCGACCGGCTCGCCGTCTACATCCGTGCCCAGATCGAGGACCTCACGAGGCGCCACCTGCCCCCGGGTCCCACCATGCGCACCGTCCTCTCCCCGGAGGACTACCAGAAGCTGGGCGAGCACGTGGGCGAGCTGCAGGGCCTGCTCGCCGCGATCCTGCGGGACGCGATCGGCCAGTCCTACCTGCCGCAGGGCGACATCTCGGAGCTCGCCGCCCTGGTCCACGGCTCTCTGACCGCCGCGGCGGACCGCGGGCAGAACTCCGACCAGGACCGCGCGGCGCGGGAGCAGCACATCCGCTCCACCGTCCGCTTCATCCAGCAGGGCCTGGGGGCGCAGTTCGACGCCGAGGGCCACCCCGTGCCGCTCGCCCCCGAACGGCCTCCGCTCAGCGCCGCGTCCTGACCGCGCCCCGCTCCGCACGCGCACCCGGTGCGGGGCCGAGCTCCAGCACGCGCGCGTGCATCACCGTGCGGTGGTGCAGCGCGGTGCGCAGCGCCCGGTGCAGCCCGTCCTCCAGGTAGAGGTGGCCGTCCCACCGCACCACGTGCGGGAAGAGGTCGCCGTAGAACGTGGAGTCCGCGTCCAGCAGGCTGGCCAGGTCGAGGGTGGTCTTCGTGGTGATCAGCTGGTCCAGGCGGACCCGGCGCGGCGGGACGCCGGACCAGTCCGTCGGCGTGACCAGACCGTGGTCCGGGTACGGACGCGAGTCGCCCACGGACTTGAAGATCATGCGTTCATCCTAGGGGCGGGCCCCGCGGCGCACGGGGAGCCACTGCCCGGCGCGCTGCCGGTGGCCAGTGCACCCTCGCCCCCGGCGGCGCACGGGCCGCCGGGGGCGCTGCCGGTTCCGGCGAGGGGTCCGCAGGGACCGCCGGCGCCCCCGGGGGCCGGCTCCGGCGTCAGCTCCGGGTCACGGTGACGGCCCGGGTGGTGGCGTTCCACTCGATCCGGCCGCCGGTGTAGTTCTGGGCCATGCCGCTCGAGGTGCTGAACTCGTCGGTGGTCGGGTAGCCCAGGCCCCGCTCGTGGCCCAGGGCCGCCCACTTCCGCCCGATGGCCCCGTACTCCTTGATCGCGTTCGAGCCGGTGCGCGAGGACCACATGATCTTGGTCCGCTTCCCGGACGCGTCGAAGACCTGGTAGGCACCGCCGTCGGCGGTCCGCTTCTCGTTGGTCCGCGGCGGACCGTAGCTGCCCGCGTAGCCGTCGGCCGCGAACTTCCGGCCGATCGACCCGCCGTAGTCGACCATCCGGGTCCCGGTGGCCTTGGACCAGTAGAGGGCCTTGTCCCGGCCGTCGGCACCCGCGAAGCGCTGGTAGACGGAGCCGTGCCCGGAGGCGTACTCCGCGCTGACCGGCGTGGCCCACGCGGTGCCGCCCAGCGCCGCCCACGTGCGCCCGATCGCGCCGGTGAGCTGGTAGCCGTTGACGACGTCGTTGCCGGTGGGCGAGACGGTCCCGGGCGCCGGGGCCGCGCCGGTGCCGGCGTAGAGACGGTCGACGTCGTCACCGACCAGGTCGGCCAGGTCGTAGTTGGTGTGGTGCAGCCCGGCCATCACCACGCGGTCGGCCTTCGCGAAGCCGGCGTTCCGGTAGGCGGCCGCACCCTTGCCGGCCGCGTCCAGCGCGGACCAGTTGGACGGCTGGGTGGCGCCGTAGCTGTCGAGGGAGCCGACGTACCAGGTCGGGTCCGTGGCCCGGAGCGCGGCGTCGGGGGTGCTCTCGAGCCGGCCGTTGTAGACGCCGCCGCCGCCGATCAGCGTCGACCCGCCGCCCCGGATCCAGCCGGCGCGGTCGGAGAGCACCTCGGTGGAGATGAACTCCGCGCCGCCGGAGTACCCGGCCAGGTGGATGCGGGTCGTGTCGACACGCTGCTCGGAGACGACCCTGGCCGCCAGGGCGCGGAACCAGTCACCGACCGCCTCGCTGTTCGAGGTCCAGGACCGGTTGGCGGGGGCGACCGGCACCACGAGGATCATGTTCTTGGCAGCGGCCCGGGCGGCCATGGTCCTGAGCATCGAGGCGGTGGGGCGCTGGGCGTAGTACTGCCCGTCGCCGTCGAAGTAGAAGACCACGCCGACGGCCTCGGACCGGTCGACGCCGGCGTCGTAGAGGTGGTACTGCGAGGAGACGCCGGCGGCGGTGTGGACCGTGTTGGTCGTCGAGGCGTGGGCCGGGGCGGTCGCCCCGACCATCGTGCCGGCGAGCATCGCGCCGGCCAGGAGAGCGGCGGGCAGGGCGGTCGAGGGCATGGGGAACGAAGGCAGCTTCAAGGAGGACCTCTTGGGGGGATAGAGGACGGGGGAGAGCAGCCGGGGGGCAGCTGCGGGTGCGGCGGAACAGCCCGTTCCGTCACATCAGCAGGATATTGCATTAGCGAACGCGGGTGGTGGAGCGACGCAACGTTACGATGTGGTCCTGATCCGTCGTCACCCCCCGGAGAGACCCCCATGACCCTTCGCCCCCTGGCGCTGGCCGCCCTCCTGATCCTCGCCCCCGCACCGGGGGCGGCCCACGCCGCCGAGACCCCGCAGCCTCCTCCGCCGGCCGCCGGCTCCCCCGCCGAGGAGCCCCTGCCCGAGCCTGCGCCGGACGGGGGACCGGCCGGCGCGGCCGACCCCCTGCCGGACCCCGGCCCGGCCGAGCCCCCCGCCTCCGCACCCGAGGGCACTGCGGCGCCCGACGCCGGCGGCACACCGGCGGACGACCGCCCCTCCCCCGGCACCGAGGGGTCCGAGCCTCCGGAGGACGGCGCGGACCGCGCCGGGAAGGGTCCGGCCGGCCAGGACCGCACCGGGGAGCTCGGCGCCGAGGAGGTCCCGGCGGAGGCGGGCGCCGGGACCCCGGCGGACCGGAGCGCGCACGCGGCGGAGCCCCCCGCCATGGAGCAGGCCTCCCTCGTCGGACCCGGTGCCGCCGCGGTCCACCGTCCCGGCTCCGGAGCCCTGCTCCAGCACGCCCCCGGAGCCCGAGGGCAGCTGCTGCCCGGACAGCAGCAGGTGAGCCCCGGGACGCTCACGCGCATCTCGCTGGGGACCGTGACCCGGGTCCCCGCCCAGGACGCGTCCGCGGGCTCCGCCGCCACCGGGTGGGTCGTGGGGCTCTCGGCGGCCGGCGTCGCGGCGATCGCCGCCGCCCTGGTCCGCCGATCCCGGGGACGCCGCGCCCGCTCCTGAGGGCCCGCCGGGGCGCACGTCCCGAGGGCGCACGTCCCGAGGGCGCACGTCCCGAGGGCGCACGTCCCGAGGGCGCACGTCCCGAGGGCGCACGTCCCGAGGGC
>NZ_JBNAFK010000003.1:194222-263508 GCF_049716185.1 Kocuria sp. CH-021
GCGCACGAGAAAGAGCCCCGCACCGGGAGGATCTCCCGGTGCGGGGCTCTTTCTGCAAGTGCGGAGGATGGGGGATTTGAACCCCCGAGGGCGTGAACCCAACACGCGTTCCAGGCGTGCGCCATAGGCCGCTAGGCGAATCCTCCAGGCATGCACGTCACGGCGGCCTGACGGCACCGGAACATGCGAGGTCCAGCATAACCGAAGCTCCGGGCAATGCCGAATCCGCGGATCCGCCCGCCGGGTTTCGACCCGCCCCGCCGCATCCGCTAGACTCTCTGACAGCCCCTCGCGTGGCGTCATCCTGTTGAACTCCCCCAGGACCGGAAGGTAGCAAGGGTAAATGGGCTCTGGCGGGTGCGCGAGGGGTCTTCTCGTCCCCGCGGCGGCCCGCGTCCCCAGCGCCGATCCGCCCGGCCCGCCTGTCGGATTCCGTCGCTAAGGTGTCATCTGTGACTACCGCCCTGTACCGCCGCTACCGCCCGGAGACCTTCGAGGACGTCATCGGCCAGGAGCACGTGACCGAGCCGCTGATGACGGCGCTGCGCAAGGACAGGGTCAGCCACGCCTACCTCTTCTCCGGCCCGCGCGGCTGCGGCAAGACCACCTCCGCCCGCATCCTGGCCCGCTGCCTCAACTGCGCGGAGGGCCCCACCGCGACCCCCTGCGGCCGCTGCGACAGCTGCCGCGACCTGGCCCGGGACGGCGCCGGGTCCCTCGACGTGATCGAGATGGACGCGGCCAGTCACGGCGGCGTGGACCACGCCCGCGACCTGCGCGAGCGCGCCACGTTCGCCCCCGTCCGGGACCGGTACAAGATCTTCATCATCGACGAGGCGCACATGGTCACGCGCGAGGGCTTCAACGCCCTGCTCAAGATCGTGGAGGAGCCGCCGGAGCACATCAAGTTCATCTTCGCGACCACCGAGCCGAGCAAGGTGCTCACGACCATCCGGTCCCGCACCCACCACTACCCCTTCCGCCTGGTCCCCACCGAGCCGCTCATGCACTACCTCGAGCAGCTCTGCGCGGAGGAGCACGTGCAGGTGGCCCCGGGCGTGCTCTCCCTGGTGGTCCGCGCCGGCGCCGGCTCCGTCCGCGACACCCTCTCCGTGCTCGACCAGCTGATGGCCGGCTCCGACGAGCGCGGCATCGGCTACGACCTCGCCGTGGCCCTGCTGGGCTACACGCACGGCGCCCTGCTCGACGACGTGGTCGACGCCTTCGCGTCCGGGGACGGCGCCACGGTCTTCCGCGCGGTGGACCGCGTGGTCCAGACGGGTCAGGACCCGCGCCGCTTCGTGGAGGACCTCCTCGAGCGGTTCCGGGACCTGATCATCGTCAACGCGGTCCCCGAGTCGGCGGGCAACATCCTGCACGGCATGCCCCAGGACCAGATCGCCCGGCTGCGCAACCAGGCGTCCCAGCTCGGGGCGGCGGAGCTCTCCCGCGCCGCGGACATCACGAACACGGCCCTCACCGAGATGACCGGGGCCACCTCGCCCCAGCTGCACCTCGAGCTGCTGTGCGCGCGCATCCTCCTGCCCTCCTCGGAGGACACCACGCGCGGGGTCACAGCCCGCGTGGACCGGTTGGAGCGGCGCCTGAGCATCGGCCGCGGCTCCGCTGCGGCCGCCGGCCAGGAGGAGGCCGCCGGTCCGGCCCAGTCCCCCGAGGCCCCTGCGGCGGCGACCGCTCCTGCCGCCCCGACCGAGGACCGGACCGACCCGGGCCCCGGGCCCGCGGCCGCTCCCGCACCGCAGCGGCCGGGCCCGGCCGCGCCCGGCGCGGAGGCGCAGCAGACGCCCCCACGGGAGACCGACCCGCGGGAGACGGCCGCGCCGGGCACCGGGCCGGCCCGGGCGCCCGGCGACCGCCCGTCCGCCGGGGAGGGCTACGGGCAGGACCGGCCCGGGGAGCAGGATCCGTCCGCCGGACGGGACCAGCCCGCCGAACGGCAGCGGCCCCCGGCCGCCGAGCAGCCGTCCGGCCAGGACACGCCCCGGGCGGGCGAGCCCGGCGGCAACGAAATCGACCTGCTGCGTGCCTCCTGGCCGGAGATCGTCAACGCGCTCGCCGACATCCGCCGGGTCGCCTGGTTCACGGTCCAGCGGGGGACGCCGCAGTCCTTCGACGGCAAGGTGCTGCGCATCATGTTCGACGCCGAGGGCGACCTCATGAACTTCCCCCGGTTCGAGGACGACCTGCGCCAGGCGGTGCAGCAGATCCTCGGCATCGACTGCCGCGCGGAGGCCGTTCCCCCGGGCGGCGGCGGGCACGGCCGGGGCGGCGGCGGGGGAACGCCGCGCGGCCCCGAGCCGTCGACGCGCCCGTCCGGGCACCGGGACGAGCCCCGAGCCGGGGGACCGCACCCGGAGCAGCGCGCGGCCGGGCCCGGGATCCCGGGCGGCCCGGAAGGGCGTCCCGCCGGGCAGGACCGGCCGGGCCGTCCGCACGGCCAGGACCGGCCCGAGGGCCAGCACGGCCAGGACCGACCGGAGGGCCCGCGTGACCAGGACCGGCCCGAGAGCCCGCGCGGCCGGGCGGAGCGGCCGGTTCCGTTCCGGGCACCGGGCACGCCACCGGCCGGCGCGTCCGCGACCGCGCCGGAACCGGCCGCGGACGCAGCGCCCCGGGACGGGGCCGGCGGCGGGCAGGACCCGTGGGACGCGCACGGGGTGCCCGCCACGGACGCTCCCCCGGAGTGGACCGACCCCGCCTGGGCGCAGGAGCCCGTGCACAGCTGGTCCGTGGCCGCCATTCCTCAGGGGGGTGCCGCGCCCGAGGACCCTGCCGGCCCCGCCTCCCGCGCGCCGGCGCAGCCCGCCGACCGGTCCCCGGAGCAGGCACCGGAGCAGCCGGCCGGCCGGCCGGCGCGGCAGGCCGGACCGCAGCCGGTGCCGGGCCGGGCTCCCGGCCCCGAGTCGGCCGGGAGCCCGGCCCGGACCGCCGACCGTGCGGACCCTACGGTCCGGACCGGGACCCCGGGGGCCCGGGACCGGGACGTCCCCCCGTCCGACGACGACGTCCCGCCGCCGGAGGAACCGCCCCATCCGGAGGAGCCTCCCTACCCCGACGAGCCCCCCTATCCCGACGACCCGGACGCGGCGCCCCCCGAGCAGTGGCGGCCCGCGGCCCCCGCACCGCGGAGCCCGGACGCCGGACGCGGCCCCGGTGGCCGGTCCGGGAACGGACCCGGGAACGCGTCCGGGAGCACCGCCGCAGCTCCCGCCGCCCGCCCGACGGCGCAGCCCGACGAGCCCCGGAACCCACCGGGCGCCACGCCCCCGGTCCCGGCTCCGGCACCGGCTGCGGCCCCGGCCGCCGCTCCTGCCGCCCCGCGGCAGGCTCCCCCGGCGCCCGCTCCGGACGGCGCCGACCGGAGCGCGCGGCTGAGCTTCCGGGAGCGCCACGCCGCCGCCATCGCCGCCGGACGGCAGGCACCCGGGGCCGCCGCGGCGCCGCCGGACGGCGGCGTAGAATGGGACGACTCCTTCGTGCCCAGCTCGGACGACGAGGCGCTCGAGGACTCCACCCTCTACGGCCGCGCCGCGATCGAGCGGATCCTCGGGGGCATGCTGATCGAGGAGCGGGACCTCCACGCCGGGGAGTGAGCTGGGGAGCGAGCCGGGGCGCCCACGCACCGGCACCCCGGTGACGCCGTGGCCGAGGACGAGCAGGAGGGCCGCGCACCGGCCCGGAAATCGAGGGAAACGTGTACGAAGGCGCCGTTCAGGAACTGATCGACGAGCTGGGCCGGCTGCCCGGCGTCGGACCGAAGTCCGCGCAGCGGATCGCGTTCCACCTCCTCGACGCCGACAAGGAGGAGGTCCGCCGGCTGGCCGACGCCATGACGGCGGTCAAGGACAAGGTGAAGTTCTGCCGGATCTGCGGCAACGTCTCCGAGCTCGACGAGTGCGCCATCTGCCGTGACGCCCGCCGGGACGACAGCGTGATCTGCGTGGTCGAGGAGTCCAAGGACGTCATGGCCATCGAGCGCACCCGCAGCTTCCGCGGGCGCTACCACGTCCTGGGCGGGGCCATCAGCCCCATCCAGGGCATCGGCCCGGACCAGCTGCGCATCCGGGAGCTCATGACCCGGCTCTCCGGCGACACCGTGCAGGAGGTCGTGCTCGCGACCGACCCGAACCTGGAGGGCGAGGCGACCGCCACCTACCTCTCCCGCATGCTGAAGACCCTGGGGATCCGCGTGACCCGCCTGGCCTCCGGGCTGCCCGTGGGCGGCGACCTCGAGTACGCCGACGAGGTGACCCTGGGCCGGGCGTTCGAGGGCCGGACGGTCGTCGCCTGACCCGCCGCGCTACGATGTCCTGGTGCCCTGCCGCGGGGAGCGGGCGCACGGACCGGGGCCGACCGCCGGTGCCCGGCCACCCTCGACCACAGGAGTTGAACCCATGAGCCTGATCGTGCAGAAGTTCGGTGGATCCTCCGTCGCGGACGCCGACGGCATCCGCCGCGTTGCACGGCGGATCGTGGAGACGCGCAACCGGGGCCACGACGTCGTCGTCGTCGTCTCCGCGATGGGCGACACCACGGACGAGCTCCTCGACCTCGCCCACGAGGTCACCCGCAAGCCCCCGGCCCGTGAGCTCGACATGCTGCTCACCGCCGGCGAGCGCATCTCGATGGCGCTGCTGGCCATGGCGGTCTCCGGGATGGGCGCTCCCGCCCAGTCCTTCACCGGTTCCCAGGCCGGGATGGTCACGGACGGCGCCCACGGCGCGGCCCTGCTCGTGGAGGTGAACCCGCAGCGGGTGCGCGAGTCCCTCGACCAGGGCAACATCGCGATCATCGCCGGGTTCCAGGGCGTGCACCGCTCGACCAAGGACATCACCACCCTGGGCCGCGGCGGCTCGGACACCACCGCCGTGGCGCTGGCCGCCGCCCTCGACGCCGACGTCTGCGAGATCTACTCCGACGTCGACGGCGTGTTCACCGCCGACCCGCGCATCGCGCCCCGGGCGCGCAAGCTGGACGTGGTCAGCAGCGAGGAGATGCTCGAGCTCGCCGCCAACGGCGCGAAGATCCTGCACCTGCGCTGCGTCGAGTACGCCCGCCGCTTCGGCGTGAAGCTGCACGTCCGTTCGTCCTTCACCCAGAACGAGGGCACCTGGGTCATCCCGGGCCCCGAAGACGCCGCCACCTCCCCGAAGGAGATCCCGTTGGAACAGCCGCTCATCGCCGGTATCGCCCACGACCGCAGCCAGGCGAAGGTCACCGTCGTCGGGGTGCCGGACAAGCCGGGCATCGCCGCCCGCATCTTCCGGCTGCTCGCCGAGGCCAAGGTCAACGTGGACATGATCGTGCAGAACATCTCCACCGGCGACAACCCCCTGACGGACCTCTCCTTCACGGTGGACGAGTCCCAGGGCGACCTCGCCATGAGCCTGCTGCGCGCCGCCGAGGAGAAGATCGGCTACGCGGGCCTGGAGTACGACGACCAGGTCGGCAAGCTGTCGCTCGTGGGCGCCGGCATGAAGTCGAACCCGGGGGTGACGTTCACGTTCTTCGAGGCGCTCGCGTCCGCGGACATCAACATCGACATGATCTCCACCTCCGAGGTGCGGATCTCGGTGGTCACGGCCGCCGACCGGCTCGACGAGGCCGTGCGCGTGGTGCACAGCGCCTTCGACCTGGACACCGACGAGGAGGCCACGGTCTACGCAGGAACCGGTCGCTGATCCGCGTGCCCCGCTCCACCGGCCCGACGACGGGGCGGGTCCCGTGACCCGCCCCGTCGTCGTCCTGCCCCGCGAGGAGTGGGAGCCGCGGGCGCACGCCCACGAGCGGCGCGCGGCGCGCTACGCCGACCCCTTCGTGGCCCGCCGCCACCGCGGGCAGAAGCACCCGGTCGAGGACTTCCTGTTCACCTACTACACGCTCAAGCCCGCGCAGCTGAAGCGCTGGCACCCCGGGGCGGGCACCGTGCTGCTGGACGCCGCCGAGCGGGCCGGGGAGAAGTTCTACCGGCCGCTCACCGGCCCCGAGCTCGCGGACCGGGGGCTCTCCCCCCGGGACGGGGCCGTGGCCGTCGACGACGACGCCTTCCGCGACCGGCGGGCCCCCGCGGTCGACTTCGCCCGGTCGGTGCTGGGCGCCCACGCGGTCAACCCGGGCTTCTTCGGCTGCTTCGGCCTCCACGAGTGGGCGATGGCGTACCGGTCGGAGGACAACGACATCCGGCACGAGCAGCTGGAGCTGCGGCTCGGGGCCGCGGGCACGGACGCCGTGGTGGAGTCCGCCAGGATCCGGTGCACCCACTTCGACGCATTCCGGTTCTTCCAGCCCCAGGCCGTGCCGCTCAACGAGCTGCGGCCCACCCGGGAGTCCCAGCGCCGGATGGAGCAGCCGGGCTGCCTGCACGCCACCATGGACCTCTACAAGTGGGCGTACAAGCTGGTCCCGGCGATCCCGTCCGAGCTGCTGATGGACTGCTTCGAGCTCGCGTGGGACGTCCGGGCCACGGACATGGCGGCCGCGCCCTACGACCTCGCCGGCTGGGGCTACGAGCCCGTGCGGATCGAGACCCCGGAGGGCAAGGCCGAGTACGTGCGCCGGCAGCGGGAGTTCGCCCGCCGCGCGGAGCCGCTGCGCCGGCGGCTCGGCGCGGCGCTCGAGGTCCTCGACCCGGCCCGCGCCACCGAGGGCGCCGCGGCGTGAGCGCCCCCGGGGAGCCCGCGGGGGGCTGGGAGCGGATCGTGGCGGCCGCCGCCGTGCCGGCGCCGCTCGACTTCGTGACGGTGCCCTCCAGCACGGGGCAGGTGCTCGTCACCCGTGACGCCGGGGGCGTCCTGCACGTACTGCGCAACACGTGCCCGCACCAACAGGCCACCGTGTGCCGGGAGCCCGCCGGGCGCGCCGGGACGTTCGAGTGCCCCAACCACTTCTGGGTGTTCGCCCCGGACGGGCGCTTCGTGGGGTCCCGGCTGGCCCTCGCCGCCGGCCGGGAGGCACCACCGGATCCCGCCAAGGACCTCCCGGCGGCGGCGGTCGACGTGGTCGACGGCTGGGTCGTGGCCCGCTTCGACTGATCGCGGCTCAGTCGGCCGCGGCGGCACCGTCGTCGTCGCGCCGCCGCCCCGCGCGCCAGACCTCGACGTCCGCGCGCCGGATCCGGCGGTGGCTGCCCCGGTACTGCACCGGCAGGACACCCTCCGTGGTGAGATTGCGCAGATGGGTGGCCGAGATCCCGGCGAGCGCGGCCGCCTGCGAGGTGGTGAGCAGGTCCTCCGGGGAGCGGGCGGAGTCCTCGCCCTGGCGCGCGAGCCACGCCTGGACGTCCGCGCGCCGGATCCGGCGGTGGCTGCCCCGGTACTGCACCGGCAGGACGCCCTCGGAGGTGAGGTTGCGCAGATAGGTGGCCGAGATCCCGGCGAGCGCGGCCGCCTGCGAGGTGGTCAGCAGCTCCTCGGCGCCGCTCGGCGGCCCGGCGGCGGAGGTCACCGCGGCGGACGTGACGGTGACGGCCTCCCCGCGGGTCAGCCGGGCCAGGAGGTCCACGACGGCGTCGCGCGCCCCCTCCGGCAGGCGCAGGGAGGTGCCGTCCACGAAGACCGTCACGTCCCGGGACTCGAGGGCTTCCGCCAGGCGCTCGGCCTCCCGGCCGCTGAGCCCGGGGGTGGTGGTCGGAGGGTGCTGAGTCATGGGCCCATTGTCCCAGCACCGCGCTCCGGACCGCGGCACGCGCTCCGGGTGCCGGGGTCACGAGCTCCCGGTGGGGCAGACAACGGGCGGTGCGGCTCCTACCCTGGAGGGACCGGAACGATCAGTGAACTGACGGACCACCTCCGGCGGACAGGAGGACCGAGATGACCACGGTGCGAGAGATCATGACCCCGGGCGCGGAGTGCGTCGGCGAGAACGAGACGCTCGAGGACGCGGCCCGGAAGATGAAGGACCTCGACGTGGGCGCCCTGCCGATCTGCGGGGAGCACGAGCGACTGATGGGCGTGCTCACCGACCGCGACATCGTGGTGCGGTGCCTGGCGATCGGCACCGACCCCCGGCAGGTCAAGGCGGGCCAGCTCGCCGAGGGCAAGCCCGTCACCGTCGGCGCGGACGACAGCGTGGAGGAGGCCGTCCGGACGATGACCGACCACCAGGTGCGCCGCCTGCCCGTGATCGACGGGCACGACCTCGTCGGGATGGTCAGCCAGGCCGACATCGCCAGGAGCATGCCCGAGGACCGTGTGGGCGAGCTCGTGGAGCTCATCTCGTTCGGCAAGCACTGACCGGGCCCTGCGAGCAGCGCCCGGGGCGGTCCTCCGGCCGCCCCGGGCACCGGGGTCACAGGATCGGCTTGCCGCCGGTGACGGCGACCCGCGAGCCGGAGATGTAGCTGCCGTCGTCGGAGGCCAGCAGCACGTAGACGGGCGCGAGCTCGGCCGGCTGACCGGCGCGGCCCAGCGGGACGTCGTCGCCGAAGGACCCCACCTTCTCCGCGGGCATGGTGGACGGGATCAGCGGCGTCCAGATGGGTCCCGGCGCCACGCTGTTGACCCGGATGCCCTTCTCCCCCAGCATCTGCGCGAGCCCGGCGGAGAAGTTCGCGACCGCGGCCTTCGTGGCGGCATAGGGCGCCAGCTGCGGGGACGGCTGGTCGGACTGCACCGAGGAGCTGCCGATGATCGCCGACCCCGGGGCCATGTGCGGCACCGCGGCCTTGGTGAGGTGGAACATGGCGCCGACGTTGAGCCGGAACGTGTAGTCCCACTCCTCGTCGCTGATCTCGTCGAGGCTGTCGTGGCTCATCTGGTAGGCGGCGTTGGAGACGAGCACGTCGATCCGGCCGAACTCCTGCACGGCCTTCTCGACGACGGCCCGGCAGTGGGCCGGGTCCGAGAGGTCGCCGCGGACCAGGACGGCCCGGCGACCGGCCTCCTCGATCCAGCGGGCGGTGTCCTGCGCGTCGTCGTCCTCCTCGAGGTAGGCGATCAGGACGTCGGCGCCCTCCCGGGCGTAGGCGATCGCGGCGGCGCGGCCGATGCCGCTGTCCCCGCCGGTCACGATCGCGGCCCTGCCCTCGAGCTTGCCGGAGCCACGGTAGCTGTGCTCGCCGCAGTCCGGGACGGGGGTCATCGCGGCCTGGACGCCGGGGACCTCCTGCTGCTGTTCTGGCTGGCTCATGGCGTGGTCCTTCCGTGGTCTGGGGCGTCCGGACGGTGCGCGCACCGCCCACCGGACACCTCCGATGATCAGCACGCTGTTCACTTTAGGCGGCCACGCCGGTTCTGTCGCGCCCCCTCTCGGCCCCGACGCCACCGGGACGGGCCGGGCTCAGCCGGCCCCGTCCCGCCAGCGGAGGACGGCCAGCCAGAGCAGCACCCCGGCCAGGCCCATCGTCCCGGGCACGAGCACGGGGGACGGCCCGACCGCCCCGCTGGTCGCCGCCCACAGCTGGGCGGCGCCCGACATCGACTCCCAGACCCCGGCGTACCGCGGATCCTCCGGCCCGGCCCGCAGGTTCGCCAGGACGTGCTCGTAGACGCCGTAGGCGCTGCCGAGCACGGAGAGGACCGCGGCGATCCGCACGGTGCGGGCCGTCCCGGCGCTGCGCCGCACCAGCCACGCCGCGGCCCCGAGCAGCAGCACGGCCAGGACCGCCCACGGGACCAGCTGCGCGGGCCCCTGCCAGTGCCGCAGCATCGCCAGCTCGGTCAGCGCACCGAGGACCGTGCCGATCCCCAGCAGCGTCAGGACCCGGCGGTAGACCGGCACCAGCCGTGCGTCGTCGGCGCCGGCCGCTGCGGCCCCCGGTGCGGTGCTCATGGCACCAGGGTCTACCGGACCCGCCTTGGAGATTTCCGGGAGACCGCCGCCGGGGCTCTCCTCCTCGCCCCGGGCCGCCGCGGACGGGCGGCGGTGACCCCTACCACACCGGGGGCCGCCCACCCCGGCGCGGCGGGACCGGCGTGCCCGAACCGATAGAATGGCTGACGTTCGCCGGATCCCGGCCCGCTGCTCGACCCTCAGGAGTTCCCCGATGGCCCGCATTGTTGTCGACGTCATGCCCAAGCCCGAGATCCTTGACCCGCAGGGCAAGGCGATCGCCAACGAACTGCCCCGCATCGGCCTGGACGGCTTCGCCGGTGTCCGGCAGGGCAAGCGCTTCGAGCTGACCGTCGACGGCGAGGTCACCGAGGACGCACTGGCCCAGGCCCGCGAGGCCGCCGAGAAGCTGCTCTCCAACCCCGTCATCGAGGACGTCGTGCGCGTGGCCGTCCTGGACGAGACCGAGGAGGCCTGAGCATGCCCGACCTCGAGACCCCCCTGATCGCGGACCTCTCCGGCCCCGCGCCGGACGCCGCGCTCGCCGGCGCCCGCGTCGGCGTGGTGACCTTTCCCGGCACCCTCGACGACCGCGACGCGGCGCGCGCCGTGACCCTGGCCGGCGGCACCCCGGTGTCCCTCTGGTACGCCGACGAGGACCTGCAGGACGTCGACGCCGTGATCCTGCCCGGCGGCTTCTCCTACGGCGACTACCTGCGCGCCGGGGCCATCGCCCGGTTCGCCCCGCTCATGGACCGGATCATCGAGGGCGCGAACGCCGCGGGCACCTCCGGGTCCGTCCCCCTGCCGGTCCTCGGGATCTGCAACGGCTTCCAGATGCTCACCGAGTCCCACCTGCTGCCCGGGTCGATGATCAAGAACGAGGGCCTGAAGTTCCTCTGCCGGGACCAGCGCCTGCGCGTGGAGAACAACGCGACCGTGTGGACCACCGAGTTCCGGCCGGGCCAGGAGATCGTGGTCCCGCTCAAGAACCAGGACGGACAGTACGTGGCGGACGAGACGACCCTCGACGCCCTCGAGGCCGAGGGCCGCGTGGTGTTCCGCTACGTCGGGGACAACCCCAACGGCTCCCGCCGGGACATCGCCGGGATCTGCAACGGGCGCGGCAACGTGGTGGGCCTCATGCCGCACCCGGAGCACGCGGTGGAGCCGGGCTTCGGCGCGGACTCCTCGGCCTCCGGCGAGGTCGGCATGCGCGACGGCACGGACGGGCTGGGCCTGTTCGTCTCCGCCCTCAAGGCACTGGTCAAGTAAGGGACACCGGACACTTCATGAGCGAGAAGCACTTCAACCTGGACACCGTCGAGCACGCGACGGCCACCCCCGACACCGAGCTGCCCTGGGCCGAGCTGGGCCTCAAGGACAACGAGTTCGAGGAGATCAAGAAGATCCTCGGCCGCCGGCCCACCGCCGCGGAGCTGGCGATGTACTCGGTCATGTGGTCCGAGCACTGCTCCTACAAGTCCTCCAAGGTCCACCTGCGCCAGTTCGGCGAGAAGGTCACCGAGGAGATGAAGAAGGACCTGCTGGTCGGCATCGGCGAGAACGCCGGCGTCACCGACCTCGGGGACGGCTGGGCCGTGACCTTCAAGATCGAGTCCCACAACCACCCGTCCTACGTGGAGCCCTACCAGGGCGCCGCCACGGGCGTGGGCGGGATCGTGCGCGACATCATCTCGATGGGCGCCCGGCCCGTGGCCGTCATGGACCCGCTGCGCTTCGGGGCGATCGACCACCCGGACACCGCCCGCGTGGTCCACGGCGTGGTGGCGGGCGTGGGCGGCTACGGCAACTCCCTGGGCCTGCCCAACGTGGGCGGGGAGGTCGTCTTCGACTCCTGCTACCAGGGCAACCCGCTCGTCAACGCGCTCGCCGTGGGCGTGATGCGCCACGAGGACATCCGCCTGGCCAACGCCTCCGGCGTGGGCAACAAGGTGGTGCTGTTCGGCGCCCGCACCGGCGGCGACGGCATCGGCGGCGCCTCCGTGCTCGCCTCGGAGTCCTTCGACGACGCCAAGCCGTCCAAGCGGCCGGCCGTGCAGGTGGGCGACCCGTTCGCGGAGAAGGTGCTCATCGAGTGCTGCCTCGAGCTGTTCAAGGGCTCCCTCGTGGAGGGCATCCAGGACCTGGGGGCGGCGGGCATCTCGTGCGCCACCTCGGAGCTGGCCTCCAACGGCGAGGGCGGCATGCACGTGGACCTCACCCAGGTGCTCCTGCGGGACCCGACCCTGACGCCGGGCGAGATCCTCATGTCGGAGTCGCAGGAGCGCATGATGGCGGTCGTGACCCCCGAGAGGGTCGCCGCGTTCGAAGCCGTGATGGAGAAGTGGGACGTCGAGTTCTCGTGGATCGGCGAGGTCACCGGCACCGGCCGGCTCGTGATCGAGTGGGACGACGAGGTCATCGTCGACGTCGACCCCCGCACGGTCGCCCACGAGGGCCCCGTCTACGACCGCCCCTATCACCGTCCCGCGGACCAGGACCGGCTCCAGGCCGACCGCTTCGCCGGCTCCCCGGCCGACGCCGGGCGGCCCTCCGGGGCGGAGCTGCGCAACGCCGTCCTCGAGCTCATGGCCTCCCCGAACCTGTGCGCCAAGGACTGGGTGACCGACCAGTACGACCGCTACGTGCAGGGCAACACCGCGATGGCCATGCCCGACGACGCCGGGGTGGTCCGCGTGGACGAGGAGACCGGCCTGGGCGTGGCCCTGTCCACCGACTGCAACGGCCGCTACGCCTACCTCGACCCGTACGCCGGCGCGCAGCTGGCCCTGGCCGAGGCCTACCGCAACGTGGCGACCTCCGGCGCCCGGCCCGCGGCCGTCTCCGACTGCCTCAACTTCGGCTCCCCCGAGGACCCGGAGACCATGTGGCAGTTCGCCGAGGCCGTGCGCGGGCTCGCCGACGGCTGCCAGCAGCTGGGGGTGCCCGTGACGGGCGGCAACGTGTCCCTCTACAACCAGACCGGCGGCGTGGCCATCCACCCGACGCCCGTGGTGGCCATGCTGGGCGTGCTCGACGACGTCCGGCGCCGCACGCCGTCGGGCTGGCGCGAGGACGGCCAGGCGATCTACCTGCTCGGGACCACCCGGGACGAGCTCGACGGCTCCGAGTGGGCGAACCTGCGCGGGCACCTGGGCGGGCTCCCCCCGGCCGTGGACCTCGCCCAGGAGAAGCTGCTCGGGGACCTGCTGATCAACATGTCCCGCGACGGCATGATCGACGCCGCGCACGACGTCGCGGAGGGCGGCCTCGCCGCGACCCTCGCCGAGATGGCGCTGCGCTTCGACACCGGCGCGCGCATCGGGCTGGGCGAGGTCTGCGAGCGGGACGGCGTGGACCTGTTCACCATGCTCTTCTCCGAGACCCAGGGACGGGCCGTGGTGGCCGTGCCGCGCAGCGAGGAAGTACGGTTCAAGGACATGTGCACCATGCGCGCCTATCCGCACACGCGGATCGGCGTGGTGGACACCGAGAACCGCGCGCTGGACGTGCAGAGCGAGTTCGGCATCGGCCTGGACGAGCTCCGCGCAGCGCACGAGGGCACGCTGCCGAAGCACTTCGGCTGATCCGCCGGGGGCGGCACGGAGCCGCCCCCGGCACCCCGCTCCACCGGACCCCGTCCGTCCACCGCCGGCACCCGCGCCATCCGCGCACGCAGAAAGCAGCACCAGCATGACTGAGGACCTCGAGGCCCTGCGCCCCGCACCCGTCCTGGAGACGGCACGACTCCTGCTCCGTCCCTTCACCGCCGAGGAGCTCGACGCCGTGGCCGCCGGCGAGCGGGCGGCCCACTTCGCCCACGGCTTCCCGACCGCCGAGGACATGGACTTCGCCCGCGAGTCCCTGATGGCCGGGGGCTACTTCTTCACGGAGTCCGTGTACGCGCGGATGGCCGTCGTGGAGAAGTCGACCGGGGAGGTCATCGGCACGGCCGGCTTCGTCGGTCCTCCGATCGACGACGAGCTCGAGATCGTGGGCTCCCTCGCCGCGGACCACCGCAACCTCGGCTACGCGCAGGAGGGCGTCACCGCGCTGCTCGGCGTCGCCTTCGGGGACCCCTCCGTCACGGGGGTGCGCGCCAGCGTGCCCGGCGACAACGCCCCGGCCGAGCAGGTGCTCGTCGCCGCGGGCTTCGTGCACCGGGAGACCCCCGGCCCGGAGACCGACTACTTCCTGTCCCGCCCCGCGTAGACCGCGCCGCCGCGCGCGGCGGCGACCCCCCGACCGACGAGGTGACCCCGGCCGTGTACCCGTTCAACAGCGTCGCGAACCTCCTCCCGGAGCCCGCGACGCTCGTGGTCCTGGTGCTCGGCCTGCTCATCAACGTGGTGGCCCTGGGCTGGATCCCGCACAACCGGCGGCCCTCCGTGGCCCTGGCCTGGCTGCTCGCGATCTTCCTGCTGCCGTACGTGGGGGTCCTGCTGTTCCTGGCCATCGGCTCCTCGAAGCTGCCGAAGAAGCGGATGGCCATGCAGGCGAAGATGAACGACGTCATCCGCGAGAACACCCCGGACTCCCACATCATGGGCAACACGGACGAGGAGCTGCCCGAGTGGGTCAGCTCCACCGCGGCGCTGAACTACAAGCTCGGCGCCCTGCCCATGGTCGGCGGCAACTCCTTCGAGATCCTCACCGACAACCACGAGGCGATGCGGATCATGGCGGAGGCGGTGGACCGGGCCCGGGACTACGTGCACTTCGAGTTCTACATCGTGGCCATCGACGACGCCTCGCGCCCCCTGCTGGAGGCCCTGGTGCGGGCCCACCGGCGGGGTGTGCGGGTGCGGGTGCTCATCGACCACCTCGGCTCCGTGGGCTACCCCGGGTACCGGCAGATGATCAAGCGCTTCGACGAGGCCGGGCTGCCGTGGCAGCGCATGCTGCCCGTGCGCCCGTGGAAGGGCGAGTGGCAGCGGCCCGACCTGCGCAACCACCGCAAGATCCTCGTGGTCGACGGGACCCTCGCCTTCACCGGCTCGCAGAACATCATCCACCGCTCCTACAACAAGCGCCGGAACCTCCGGAAGGGGCTCCAGTGGAAGGACCTGATGCTCGAGTGCACCGGCCCGGTGGTCGCCGAGCTCAACGCCCTCTTCACGAGCGACTGGTACTCCGAGACGGGCGACCTCCTGCTCGACGAGGCCACCCGCGACCTCCCGGACGTGCAGGGACCGGTCTTCGCGCAGGTCGTGCCCTCCGGGCCCGGGTTCGAGACGGAGAACAACCTCCGCCTGTTCAACCACCTGATCTACAACGCCAACGAGCAGATCATCATCGCCAGCCCGTACTTCGTCCCGGACGAGTCGCTGATGCACGCGCTGACCACCGAGGCCCAGTCCGGGGTGGACGTGCAGCTGTTCGTGGGCGAGACCTCGGACCACTTCCTGGCCTACCACGCCCAGAACTCCTACTACCAGGAGCTCGTGGAGGCCGGCGTGAAGATCTACCGGTACCGCTCCCCCACCGTGCTGCACGCCAAGTTCGTGCTCGTGGACGACTACGCCTCCGTGATCGGCTCCTCCAACATGGACGAGCGCTCGTTCGCCCTCGACCTCGAAGTCTCGGTGTACATCGCGGACCGGGAGTTCCGGCGGCGGATGGACGCGGTGGTCGCCGAGTTCCACGAGGCCAGCACCCTGCTGGACTTCGACGAGTGGAACCGCCGGCCGCTGTGGCACAAGTACGCCGACAACGTGGCCCGGCTGACCTCGGCCCTGCTCTGATCCGGCCGGCCCGTGCTCAGGCGTCCAGGACGCCGCGCACGATCGAGTCCCCCGAGTGCGTCGGGTCGCCGTCGATCGGCTCGTTCGAGACGTCCACGACGGGGAACTCCCCGACGTCCAGGTTCTCGGGCAGCACGAACACGGCCTCGTCCCCGGCCATCACCCCGAGGCTGACCATCCGCTGCGCATCGGGGGCGAGCAGCCAGACCTCCTTGAACCCGTTCACGTCCGCCGGATCGGTCCGCACCACCAGCTGACGGGTCCCGTCCGGCCGCTCGTCCACCTCGGCCGAGCCGCGGGCGGTGTAGCCGGCCAGGGGCTCCAGCTCGGCGGTGGCCAGCACCGTGGGATCCGGCTCCAGGCCCACCCGCTGCGCGCCCCAGACCGAGATGCCGCCCACGAACAGGGCCGCCGCCGCGGCGGCCGCGGCCAGCGGGTACGGCACCCCGCGCCGGGGCCTGCTCCGGCGGGCGTCGAGGTCGACGACGGTCGCCCCGCCGTGCCCTGCGCCGTCGTCGGCGGGCGTGCCGGTCCGGTGGCTCGTGGCGTCGTCGCGGGCGTCGTCGGACGCCTCGTCCGCCGCGTCCTCGGAGGCGACGTCCAGGACGTCCCCGCCCCGGGACCCGGCGAGCGGATCCGCCGCGACGCCGGCGGAGAGGCCCAGCTCGGCGTGGATGGCGGCCCAGACCCCGGGGCCGGGAGCCGTCAGGACGGGCGGCTCCGCCCGGCCGGCGCGGACGACGCGCTCCAGGGACGCGAGCTCGGCCGCGCAGTCCGGGCAGGAGGCGACATGCTGCTGGTCCTGGGCGTCGCGGGCCTCACCCAGAGCCAGGAGCGTCAGCGTCTCCTCACTCAGGTGTGCCATGACCGTCTCCCAATCGTGTTCGTAGGTTCGTGAGGCCGCGCCTCAGGTGGCTCTTGACCGTGCCGAGGGGCAGGTCCAGGTGCTGCGCGATCTGCTGGTGCGTGAGCTCCTCGTAGAAGGCCAGCGCCATGATCGTCGACCGGGGAGGCCCCAGCCGCTCGACCTCCGCGCGCACCACGAGCCGGTCCACGAGCAGGTCCGACTCCTCGTGTTGTTGCTCCCGGTCGGTGCGCACGGCGTCCGCCTGGCGCCGCTCCGCGTCGCGGCCGGCCGTCCTCGCGGCGTCGGCGATGCAGTTGCGGGCGATGCCGATGAGCCAGGCGGGGGCCGAGGAGTGCTCGGGGCGGTAGCCGGAGCGGTACTTCCACGCCCGGATGAAGACCTCCTGCACCACGTCGTCGGCGCCCGCGTCGTCGCGCAGGGCCCGGACGGCGAGTCCCCGGATGACCCCGGCGCAGTGCCGGTACGCGGCACTCAGCGCCTGCTCGTCTCCCGCGGCGAACGCGGTGTCGAGCTCGGGTCCCCAGTCCGGGGGCGGCGTCGGCATCGTGGGGAGGCTCCTCGTGGGCCGGAGGTCGTGGTGGCGAGCGGTCGGGCGAGGTGCGGGCATCCGCGTCGTGCCCAGCCTAGTGGACACCGGCCATGCGGTCATGCGCCTCTCGCCTCCTCCGTCGCTCAGGGCACCGGGACCGCCCGCAGCACCACGTTGTCCTCGTAGTCCCCGATCTCCTCCAGCCACTCCCCGCCGCACGTCACGAGGTGGAGCACCGGCTCCCCGGTCCGCCGGAACAGGTCCGCGTCCGCGAGGGACTTCTTGTGGACGTGCTGGACGGACTCGGTGCGGTAGCGCTGGACGCTGCCGTCCGCGCGCTCCACCCGGACCTCCGCCCCGACCGGCACGTCCTTGAGCCGGGCCATCGGCGTGACCTCGGTGAGGGTGTCGACGTGGCCGGCGACGACCGCGGCGCCCTCGTCCGCCCCGGGGGACGGACCGTGCCGGTACCAGCCCAGCTCCACGTGGTTGTCCGGAATGGTCATGGCCCCGTTGTCCTCGACCCCCACCGGGACCACCGGCATGTCGATCGGCGACCCGTCCACGACCACGCGCACCGGGGCGGGGATCTCCTCGGCGGGTGCCTGGGTGGCGGGGGCCACGGGGATCTCCGCGGGGGCGGCGGTGGACTGCGCCGCGCCCTCCGCGGGGACCGGACGGTCGGGGCCGGCGAGCGCCGGCACCGCGTCCTCGCCCGGGTACGGCCCCGCCGCCAGGGAGTACGCGGTCGGCGGCCCCCCGTTCTCGGGGAGAGCGGACACGGCCGCTGCCGCGAGCAGGGACACCGAGGCGACCGCCCCGGCACCCGCCGCCGCCAGACGACGACGACGGGTGCCGGGAACTGCCGGCCCGGGGGCGCGGTGGGCTGCTGCCTGCCGCGCCCCCGGACCGAGCCTGTCGGGACCGCTCACTACCGGCGGCTGCCCGCGAGCACCCGGCGGGCGCCGTACGCCGCGCCGATCAGCCCGAGCGCACCGGCGGCCGCGAGGCCGGCGGTCAGCATCGTGCGCTGCTCCTGGGCCGCGAGACCGGACTGGCCGCCCGGCACGGCCTCGGGCGCCTGCTCCATGCCCTCCAGGGTCTGGACGGCGAGGGCCAGGTTCCCGGCCTCGAGGGAGCCCCACGCGTACACGATGTTGTGGGTGCCCTCGGCCAGCTCGAGGTCGGCCGGGCCGATGACCGGCTCGGTGGTGCCCGCGGCGGCCACGGACGCCGAGACCGTGCCCGCGTCGACCGGCAGGGTCTCCTCGTTCGGGTTCTCGAGCCCGGTGATGACCGGCTGGCCGCCCGCGAGGACGTCCACGGCCGGGGCCGCGGCCACGTGCCGCACGGTGAGGTGCGACTTCCCGGCCTCGATCTCGGACATGTCGTTGGTGAACAGGGCGGCCGTGGGGCTGCCCTCCGCGTCCAGGTGGGCCGCGGCCGTGTAGCTCATGCCGGTCTGCAGGTCCGCGGTCACGGGGCCGATGATCGGCTCCGAGGCGTCGGCGGCGTCGGGGGCCGTGATGGCCAGGTCGTAGCTGCCGGCGGGCAGCTCCAGCGGACCGGCCAGGGTGCCCGGCTCGAAGTCGTCGAGGGTCAGCTCGCCGTTGACGTACACGTCCACGACGGTGTCGGGGACGCCGTGGAGCACGGACAGCTCCGCGTGCTCGGCGGCGAACGCCGGGCTCATGCTGAGGGCACCGGCACCGAGGCCGAGGACTGCTGCGGCGGAAAGGGTCTTGCGCATGGTAACTGCTCCTTGAACGGGCTCCCTGGCGGAAGCGGAATCGACCTTGCACCCGTACTACCGGCGTGGACCCCTCCGCGGATGCAGCAGGTCACATTTTTTTCGGAAAGTTCTTCCGGGACCGTTCCGCACCACAATGAGGAGGGCGGCGCCGCGGCTCGCGCGGCGCCGCCGGAGCACCCGACGGATCTCCAGGAGGAACCGTGGACACACACCGCTTCACCGGCCGGACCGCCGTCGTGACCGGGGCCGGCTCGGGCATCGGGCGCGCCACCGCGCTGCGGCTGGCCGCCGAGGGGGCCACCGTGGTCGTCGCCGACCTGTCGGCGCGCCGGCTCGAGGCCCTGGTGGCGGACGAGCCTCGCCTGCCGCTGTTCCCCGTGGTCGCGGACGTCACGGACGAGGAGGCGGTGGGCCGCGTGCTGGCGGCGGCCGAGGGCCGGCTCGACGTCCTGGTCAACAACGCCGGGATCATGGACCGTTTCGAGTCCGTGGCCGAGGTCGACGACGCCACGTGGGAGCGGGTCTTCGCCGTCAACGTCGGCTCCGTGATGCGGCTGACCCGCGCGGCGATCCCGCTGCTGCGGGTCTCCGGCAGAGGAGCGATCGTGAACGTGGCGTCCGAGGCGTCGCTGCGCGGCTCCGCCGCGGGGGCGGCCTACACCGCCTCCAAGCACGCGGTGGCCGGGCTGACGAAGAGCACGGCCCTGATGCACGCGGCGGACGGCATCCGCACCAACGCGGTCGCCCCCGGGGCCACGGCCACGGCGATCGAGGCGCCCATGGGCTCGGACCTGTTCCCCGGCCGGATGGCGGCGTTCATGCAGAACATCCCCTACACGGCCACGGCGGAGCAGGTGGCCGCCGTGATCGTCTTCCTCGCGAGCGACGACGCCTCGAACGTCAACGGCGTGGTCATGCCCTCGGACGGCGGCTGGTCCGCCGTGTGAGGCCCGCGCGAGGGTGCACGCCCCCGCGCGGGCCCCGGCTCACTGCTCCTCGAGCGAGGAGGTCTCCTCGGGCTCCTCGAGGTCGACCTCCTGGTCCTGCTCCACGAGGTCGTCGGGGTTCGCCTCGAGGGAGGACGCCTCGGAGCGGTCGGGCTCGTGCGCCGGCGCCTCGTCGTCCTGGTCGTCCAGCTCCGGCCGCTCGGCGTCGATCGACTGCTCGAGCCGGTCGGCCTCGTCGTACTCGGGTACGTCGCTCATGGATGCCTCCTGCGTCGTGGGACCAACGGGACCACCGGTCGCGCGACCGGTCGTGTGCGTCCGACCCTACTCGTCCTGTCCTCTGTTCCCAGCCCCCTGACGGTCGGATAACGTGGTCTGCACCACAGGAAGCACCGCTCAACAGCAGGAGTTGTCCATCATGACGAGCCGATTCCACCGCTACGCCGAACTGTTCAAGAGCAAGGGCCCCTGGTGCACCGTCTACACGGACATCAGCACCGGCACCGTCGACTCGCTGCACGCCATCGACGTCCTTCCCGAGAACATCTGCCGAGAGCTGGAGCGCCAGGGCGCGAGCAAGGCCGATCTCGCCGCCGTGGAGGCGGCCGTGCGGCCGGCCGAGGGCGCGCCGGACCCGGTCTGCCGGTACCTGCTGGTGCGCGACGGCACCGTGGAGATCGACGAGGTCCTCCCCGGCCCCCGGGCCGGCCGCGGTGTCATCCAGGTGGAGGAGGTGCCCGACCTCACTCCCCTGTTCCGGCACCGCCCGGACGACTTCCCCTACGTGGTCGCCGAGGTGGGGCGCGACGGCGGCGAGATCCGCCTGCAGTACGCGAGCCGCGTCCGGAGCACGGACGAGCAGCAGATCGAGGGCGAGACCGAGCACCTGAAGAAGTTCCCCGGGGGCGGCTGGTCGCAGGGACGCTGGCAGCGGCACACCGAGGACGTGTGGCGGCGCAACACCGAGCAGGTGGCCGAGCAGATCGACAAGGTCGTCGCCGAGAGCGGGGCGCAGCTCGTGGTCCTGGCGGGGGACATGCGGGCCCGGGGGCTGGTCGAGGAGCAGCTGTCCAAGGCGAGCCGGGCGATGCTGAGCGTCGTCGACGCCAACACCCGCGCGGAGGGCAGCAAGTCCGCCGATTTCGACCACCAGGTCGAGGAGCGCGTGGCGGAGGTCGTGGCCCACCGCCAGCAGGAGCTGCTCGAGCGGCTCGCCGAGCAGCAGGGGCGGCCCGACCCCACTGCCGTCTCGGGGATGGAGCCCGTCGTCTCGGCCCTGCAGCAGGCGCAGGCGCAGACGCTGCTCATCGACGACACCCACCTGGACACGGAGCAGGAGCTCATCGCCCTGGACGCCGAGCCGTGGATCGCCGTCCAGGAGTCGGAGGCCGTGGGCGCCCGCGTGCTCGGCAGGGTCTCCGCCGACGCCGCGCTGGTGCGCGCCGCGGTGCTGACCGACGGCCGCCCCGTCTTCGTGCCGCCGGGGGCGCTGCCCAACGGCACGGACGTGGCGGCCCTGCTCCGCTGGGGCTCCGCACCGGCGCGCTGATCCCCGGACGACGAACTTCGTGCCTCCACGGAACTGCTCCCCGGACACCGGACCTGAATTCCTCAGCCGGCGTCCGGGGAGCAGTTCTCGGTGCGGGGGCCCTCGTCCGCTCCGCGCCCCGGGCCGGGGGCCCCGGCCCGGGCGGGGATCCCGGGCCGGGGCCCAGGATGAAGGGTCAGCGCCCCGGGGTCAGGAGATCAGCTCGCGGGCGGGAGTGTCCGCGGCGGAGGGCTTGCCCGCGTAGGCGCCGCGGTACGCGGCGGCCGGGTGGGTGCCCAGCACCTTGGCCTGCCCGGCGCCGTAGAGGTTCTCGCGCAGCGTGGTGCCCTCGTACCCGGTCCGGTAGCGGCCGCGCTTCTGCAGCTCCGGCACCACCCACTCCACGAAGTCCTCGAACGAGCCCGGGGACACGTGGTAGGCGAGGTTGATGCCGTCCAGCCCGCCGTCGTCGATCCACCGCTCGAGCTCGTCGGCCACGGTCTGCGGGGAGCCGACGATCGGCACGCCCATGCCGCCCATCGAGATGTGCTTGGCGACCTCCTTGACCGTCCACTTCTTGTGCGGGTCCGCGGTGGTGAACGGCGTGAGGAAGGACTGGATGGACTCGGTCTTGATGTACTCCAGGACGTCGTTCTCGTCGTAGCGGCCCAGGTCCACCCCGGACCAGCCGCCCACGAGGCCCAGCGCGCCGTCGGTGTCCGCGTACCGCTCGTAGTCGCGGCGCTTCTGCTCGGCCTTCGCGTCGGTCTCGTCGACGATCACGTGCAGCATGGCGAAGATCTTGAGGTCGTCCCGGCCCCGGCCGTTGGCCTCCGCCTCGTCGCGCAGCTTGTCGGTGACCACGCGGGTCAGGTCCGGGCGGATGCCGCCCACGAACACCGCCTCGGCGTGCCGGCCGGCGAACGCACGCCCGCGGGACGAGGCTCCGGCCTGGAAGATCAGCGGCGTGCGCTGCGGGGACGGCTCGGTCAGCCCGATCCCCGGGACGTCGAAGTACTTGCCGTGGTGCTGGATGGGGTGGACGAGCGCCGGGTCGGCGAAGATACCGTTGACCCGGTCCCGCTTGACCGCCCCGTCCTCCCAGGAGCCCTCCCAGAGCTTGTAGCAGACCTCCATGAACTCCTCGGCGATCTCGTAGCGCTCGTCGTGGGAGATCTGCTCCGTGAGCCCGTGGTTCTCCGCGGCGGACTTCAGGTAGGACGTCACCACGTTGAAGCCCATCCGGCCCTTCGTCAGGTGGTCCAGGGTCGCGAACTTCCGGGCCAGCGGATACGGCTGCTCGTAGGTGATCGCGCTGGTCACTCCGAAGCCGAGGTGCTTCGTCACGGCCGCCATCGCGGAGATCTGCATGAAGGGGTCGTTGACGGGGATCTGCGTGGCGTCCCTGATCACCGGGGCCGCGGAGTTCTGGTAGACGTCGTAGTACCCGACGACGTCCGCGAGGAAGAGCGCGTCGAAGAGCCCCTTCTCCAGGAGCTGGGCGACGTCCGTCCAGTACTCGATCGTGTTGTACTCGTCCGCCCGGGACCGGGGGTGCTTCCACAGGCCGGGGGCCTGGTGGCCCACGCAGGTCATGTCGAAGGCGTTGAGGGCGATGCGCTTGCTCATGGGTGTTCCTCCCGGGTCGATGCCGACCCGCGCCCGTGCGTCGTGGAGACCTGCTCGCGGGTCCGACGCACTGCTGGGCGCCGTACTTGCCGCGGAGCGTGTGCACCACGGCCCGATGTTCATCTGGGGCACCCCGCTACGGGAGAGGGTTGCCGCCCGACCAGCCAGAGCTTCGCGTCGGGACTCGTCATCGTCGTCGGGGAACAGCTTAGCGGGTCGCCCGGCACCCGGCGCAAGCCGGACCGCGCACCACGGCGCAGGCCAGGGGACGGTTCGGCCGGACCGGTTCGGTCGGCCGGGTCGGTCCGACGGTTCGGTCGGCCGGGTCGGTCCGACGGTTCGGTCCGACGGTTCGGTCGGCCGGTTCGGTCGGCCGGTTCGGTCGGCCGGTTCGGTCCGACGGATCGGCCGGGCGGCTCAGGCGGGCGGGGCGAGCGGCGGGGTCCGGCCCGGGTCCAGGGTCCAGCCCCGCCGGAGCCGGACGCGGAGCTCGATCAGGGGGCAGGTGTCCATGACCACCTCGAGGCCGGCCTGCTCCGCCCGGGCGGCCGCGTCCTCGTCGACGACGCCGAGCTGCAGCCACACCGCCGCGGCGCCCGCGGCGATGGCCTGGTCCACGACCGCGCCGACGCGGCGGGAGTTGACGAAGCAGTCCACCACGTCGATCGGCCCCGGGACCTCGGCGAGGGTGCGGAAGCCGGGCTCGCCGTGCACCGGCTCGCCCTTCGGGTTCACCGGGACGATCGTCATGCCGAGGTCGTCCCGGATCTGCTTCGCCACCGAGTGGGCCGGACGGGCCGTGTTGCCGGTCAGCCCCACCACGGCCCACCGGCCGGGCCGGGTCATGAGGCGGTCGATGACGGCGGGGTCGTTTCGGGTCATGGCACCAGCCTGGCACGGCGCCCTCCCCCGCACGACCCCTGACGCCGCTCTCCTGCTTCTCCGCTCTCCCGCTCTCCCACCCTCCTGCTTTCCCGCTCTCCCACCCTCCTGCTTTCCCGCTCTCCCACCCTCCTGCTTTCCCGCGAGGTTGCCGGTGTCGGCGACCGCGGCGTGTCCGGTCGCCGACACCGGCAACCTCGCGCGGCGGGTACTCGCGGGTGCTCGCACGGGGGCCTTCGCGGGGGTCTCTCGTGCGGGGTTAGGGCACGGGACGGCCGCGGATCGCCGCCCGCACGAGAGCCACCGCGCGCGGCACGGTGCCGCACGGCGTCACCACGTCCTCCACGAGGTCACGGTGGGTGATGCGGACCTCGGTCCAGCCCGCGGCCTCCGTGCGGCGCTGACGCCGGATGTCGATCTCGCGCTGGCCGGCGCGGTCGTGGTGGGCGCCCTCGTACTGGATGCTGACCCGGGCGGACTCGACCGCGAGGTCCGGCAGGACCTCCGTGCCGTCGGGGGCGACGATCCGGCGGTCGGTCTCCACCTCCCCGATCCCGTGCTGCCGCAGCAGCAGGCGGAGCCGGGTCTCCGGGGCCGAGTCCGCACCCTGTGCGGACAGCTCTGCGGCGATCCGGAGCCTGCGCACGCCCCGCCGCCCTGTGTACCGGACGAGCAGCCGCATCAGCTCGGCTTTCGGCAGCAGAGGAGGGACGCCGCTCCGCAGGCCGTGACGGTGCTCGCAGACGGCGCCGTCGACGCAGACCACCAGCTCGTCCGGGCCCAGCACCGGGGCCAGGTCCAGCAGTGTCCGCACCGGGACCGTCACTTCGACGCCCGCCACGCGCACGGTCTCCCACGGAGCGAGGTCCGCGTGGTGCCCGGCCACCCCACGGCGTCTGGGCGGCACCCCGTCGTCGGCGCGGGTGATGTGGATCGGCGCGACGTCCTGCAGCCGCCGCGGCAGCCGGAGGTTCCAGACGATCCCGGCGCTCGCATGGCTGAGCGCACCGCCCGGGGTCAGCGCGAGCACGGGGCGGGCGCCGGCGAGAACCGCGCTGCGCGCCGCGCCCTCGACGTCGGTCCCGGGTCCGTGCCGGACGACCTCGTGCACGCCGCGGGAGAGGGTGCGGTAGCGCAGACCGCGACGCTGGGAGTCGGTGACGCCCAGGGCGTCGGCCTCGGCGGCCGTGAACGGACCGGGCAGGAGCGGGGCGGGAACGGGTCGCGGTGCGGGCATGGCACGACTCAACAGCCCGCCGGGGGCGGCGGACCGCGTGGACACCGGGCTGTGGAGCCAGGACCACCGCGCGAGAGTGCACCTGTCGGCGACCGACGGCGCGTCGGTCGCCGACAGATGCAACCTCGCGCAGGAGGAGGAGCAGGGGGGAGGGGTCAGGAGAAGAGGGGCAGGCGGTCCGCGTGCGCACCCAGCTCCGTGCGCTCCTGGGCGGTCAGCCCGGCCCGGCCGGTGCCCACACGGGCGAAGTGCTCGTCGCTCCAGTGCCCGAGCGGTTCCCGCTCCCACAGGTCGGTGAGCACCCGGCGGACCTCGGCGAGCCCGTCCGCGGCGGGGCCCGGGGAGCCGTCCAGGTGCCGGATCAGGTCCAGGTGGTGCACCGTGGCCTCCACCGCGAGGGTGCTCAGCAGGTCCTCGACGCGCAGCACGTGGCCCTCGGTGCGGACCGCGCCGCCGCCGCAGTGCTCCGCCGCGTGCACGAGCGCCCGGGTGGCCTCGCGGTGGAGCTCCCGCACCGGGTCCCAGTCCAGCACCATGGACCCGGCCACACGGGCGCGGCGCCGCTGCTCGGCGGCCGCCGCGGGATCGCCGCCCCAGTCCGTCCAGTAGGTCGCGGCGTCCCGGTCCGGGCGGGCGGTCGTGGGCGTGTGCAGGGCGACCAGCCCCTGCAGCGCGTCCGTCGTGCAGTGCTGGACCAGGTCCCGGACCGACCAGCCCGTGCACCCCGTGGCGGCCCAGGAGTCGTCGTCGCCGAGCCCGTCGAGGACCGCGCCGAACGCCGCGAAGGCGTCGCGCACCAGATCCGCCCGGACCGGGGTTCTGCGGCTCGTCATGGGTCCATGGTGGGGCACGGAGGACCCTCGGGCCAGCGATGTGTCGCGACGCCCGCGGATGCGACGGATTTGCCAGGGGACACGCCGAGGACGTTCAATGGGCCCGTAACCATCCGGAGCGGCTGAGAGACCTGGCTCGTCGACGTCGCAGCAACCGGCACGGATCCGCCTGATCCCCCGTGCGAGGTGCTAATGCCAGGACCGATGGAGTTGATCATGAGCACTTCTCTGCTGAGCCCTGCGCCGCCCGCCGCCCCGAACCCGTCGAAGCGCGCCTTCTCCGTGGCCTTCGAGCACGTCGGCAAGGCGTTCCCGGCCGGCCGCGAGACGCACCACGTCCTGCAGGACGTCGACGTCACGGCCCGGCCCGGCGAGGTCCTGGCGGTCCTCGGGCCCTCGGGCTGCGGCAAGTCCACCCTGCTGCGGGCCGCCGCGGGCCTCGACACCGCCTCGGCGGGCCGGGTGCTCATCGACGGCACCCCCGTGTCCGGGATCGACCCGCGCTGCGCGGTCGCCTTCCAGGAGCCCCGCCTGCTGCCGTGGCGCTCCGTGCGCGAGAACGTCCGCCTGGGCCTGCCCCGCGGGCTCCCCCGGGACGAGGGGGACGCCGTGATCGACGACCTGCTGCGCCTGGTCGGGCTCACCGCGCACGCGGGCCACCGTCCCCGCGCGATCTCCGGCGGCATGGCCCAGCGCGCGTCCCTGGCCCGGGCCCTGGCGCGCAACCCGGGGGTCCTGCTGCTCGACGAGCCCTTCGGCGCGCTCGACGCCCTGACCCGCCTGCAGATGCAGGACCTGCTGCTCACCGTCCACGCGGCCCAGCCCACCACCGTCCTGCTCGTCACCCACGACGTCGACGAGGCGCTGCAGCTCGCGGACCGGATCGTGGTCCTGGGCCGGACCGGGCCCACCGCTCCCGCCTCGATCAGCACGGTCCTCACGGTCCCCGGCGAACGCCCCCGGGACCGGGCCTCCGAGGTCCTCGCCGGGCTGCGCGTGCAGCTCCTCGGCCACCTGGGCGTCGACGTCCACCACCCCGCGGCCCGCTGACGCGGCCCGCTCCCGCTCCTCCCGCTCTGCTCGCAGGACCGGCGGCGGCGCCCGCCCGCGCCGACCGCCCCGTCCGCCCCGTCCGCCCCGTCCGCCCACCACGAAAGGCCCCGCCATGCCCCTGTTCCACCGTTCCGTCCGCACCGTCCCCGCGCTCGCCGCCGTCCTGGCCCTCGGCCTGACCGGGTGCATGGCGGGCGAGGGCTCCGGCGAGGCCCCCGCGCAGGCCGCCGGGGGCGGCACCGTCCGCGTGGACTGGGCCACCTACAACCCGCTCTCCGTGGTGATCAAGGAGAAGGGCTGGCTCGAGGCCGCCTTCGCCGCGGAGGGCACCGAGGTGGAGTGGGTGCAGTCCGCCGGGTCGAACAAGGCCAACGAGGCGCTGCGCGCGGAGGCCGTGGACATCGGCTCCACCGCGGGCTCCGCGGCGCTGCTGGCCCGCAGCAACGGCACCCCCATCCAGGTGATCGACCTCTACTCGCAGCCGGAGTGGTCCGCCCTGGTCACCGCCCCCGGCACCGGGGTGCAGGAGGTCACGGACCTCGAGGGCCGCACCGTGGCCGCGACCAAGGGCACCGACCCCTACTTCTTCCTGCTCCAGGCCCTCGACGAGGCCGGGGTGGCCGCCGAGGACGTCACGGTCCAGAACCTGCAGCACGCCGACGGGCGCGCCGCCCTGGAGAACGGCCAGGTGGACGCCTGGGCGGGGCTCGACCCGATCATGGCCGCCGCGGAGGAGAACGGCGCGGAGCTGTTCTACCGCAACGTCGACTTCAACACGTACGGCTTCCTGAACGCCCACGAGAACTTCCTCGAGGAGCAGCCCGAGGCCGCCCAGACCGTGGTGGACGTCTACGCCTACGCCCGGGAGTGGGCGCAGGAGAACTCCGCGGAGACGGCGCAGCTGCTGTCCGAGGCGGCCGGGATCGAGCTCTCCGTGGCGGAGGCGGTGCTCGAGCGCACCAACCTGGACATCGACCACGTGCCCGGGGACGAGCAGCTGGCGGTCCTCGAGAAGGTCGGGCCGATCTTCGTCGACTCCGACGACGTCGCCGACCAGGAGCAGATCGACGAGGCGCTCACAAGCCTCGTGGAGAGCTCCTACGCCGAGGACGCCGACGCCTCCCGCGCGGCCGAGCTGATCGAGGGCCGGCAATGACGCAGCCGCTGACGCCCGCCCAGGAGACGGAGCGCCCCGAGGACGCACCCGCGGCCGCGACGGCCACCCGGCGGCGGCCGCTGCTGCGCGCCGCGCTGGGCCTGCTGCTGCCCGCGGCGCTGCTGGTCCTGTGGCACGTGCTGTCCGCCGCCGGGGTGTTCAGCGCCGTGCAGCTGCCGGCTCCGCTCGCGGTGCTCGAGGCCGGGATCGGCCTGCTGGCCGGCGGGGACCTCTGGACCCACGTGGGCATCTCGAGCCAGCGGGTGCTGATCGGCTTCCTGCTCGGGGCCGGGCTCGGCCTCATGGCCGGGTCCTTCATCGGCCTCTCCCGGTGGGGCTCCACGCTGGTGGGTCCCACCATCGGGGCGTTCCGGGCGGTGCCGTCCCTGGCGTGGGTGCCGCTGCTGCTGCTGTGGATCGGCCTCGGCGAGGACTCCAAGGTCACGCTGGTGGCCATCGGCGCGTTCTTCCCCGTCTACACCACCGTCTCCGCGGCCCTGCAGCACGTGGACCGCAACCTCATCGAGGCGGCGCGGGCCTTCGGGCTCCACGGGCTGCGCCTGCTCACCACGGTCCAGCTGCCGGCCGTCATGCCCTCGGTCATCTCGGGGCTGCGCCTGGCGCTGGCCCAGGCCTGGCTGTTCCTCGTGGCCGCCGAGCTCCTGGGCGCCTCCATGGGCCTGGGCTGGCTGCTCACCGACTCGCAGAACAACGGGCGCACCGACCGCCTGCTGCTGGCGATCGTCCTGCTCGCGGTGCTCGGCAAGCTCTCGGACGCCCTGCTGGGCGTGTTCGAGAAGTGGGCCGTGCGGAAATGGGCCTGACCCATGCGCCCGGCACCGTGGAACCGTCGTCCGTGCAGCCAGGAAAGGACCGCAGCACCGTGAGCTTCAGCTGGAGCAACCCCTCCTCCCCCACCCCCAATCCCGCGCTCGTCTCCGACGAGGCCCGGATCGCCTTCTGGGAGGGCCAGGCCTCCCGGCTCGACTGGGCCGAGCCGTGGCGGACGGCCCACCGTTTCGAGCAGCCGCGGCGGATCGGCGAGGACGAGCAGGGCAGCCCCACCTGGTCGGTCCCCGAGATCGCGTGGTTCGAGGGCGGGAAGCTCAACGTGGCCCACAACTGCGTGGACCGCCACGTCGAGGCCGGCCGCGGCGCCCACGTGGCCCTGTACTTCGAGGGCGAGCCCGGGGACCGGCTGGTCTACACCTACGCCGACCTGCAGCGGGAGGTCTCCCGCGCCGCCAACGCCCTGCTCGCCCTCGGCGTGGAGCAGGGCGACCGGGTGGTGATCTACCTCCCGGTCATCCCGGAGACCGTCATCATCACGCTGGCCTGCGCCCGCATCGGGGCGGTGCACTCGCTGGTCTTCGGCGGGTTCTCCGCCGAGGCGCTGCGGTTCCGCGTCGAGGACACCGGCGCCAAGGTCCTCGTGACCACGGACGGGCAGCACCGGCGCGGGGCCGTGGTGCCCGTGAAGGCCGTCGCGGACGAGGCCTGCGGCGGCGACAACGCGATCGAGCACGTCGTCGTCGTCCGCCGCACCTCCCGGCCGGGCCGCACGGACCTGCCGCGGGGCACCCGGGGGACGCACTCCAAGGACGAGGACGCCGTCCCGTGGACGCGCGGGCGCGACGTGTGGTGGCACGAGCTGGTCGCCGAGCAGTCCGACGTGCACGAGCCCCAGGCGTTCGACGCCGAGACGCCGCTGTTCATCATCTACACCTCCGGGACCACCGGCAGGCCCAAGGGCCTGGTGCACACGATGGGCGGCTACCTCGTGCAGGCCGCCTACACCCACGCCCTGCTGTTCGACCTGCTGCCCGACGTCGAGGACGAGGACGGCGAACTGCGCCCGGACGAGCTGGCGACCGTCAACGACCCCGCGAAGGTGGACTCGACCGTCCACTGGTGCACCGCCGACCTCGCGTGGGTCACCGCGCACACCTACGAGATCTACGGGCCCCTGGTCAACGGCGTGTCCGAGGTGATCTACGAGGGCACCCCGAACACGCCGCACTGGGGCCGGCACTTCGAGGTGATCGAGCGCTACGGGGTCACCGCCTACTACACGGCGCCCACGCTGATCCGCTCCCTGATGGGGGCGTTCCCGAAGGGCGTGCCGCCGCTCTACAACCTCAACTCCGTCCGGCTGCTCGGCTCCGTGGGGGAGTCGATCAACCCGGAGGCGTGGCGCTGGCTGCGCGCCCAGCTGGGCCGGGACGAGGTGCCGTTCGTGGACACGTGGTGGCAGTCCGAGACGGGCGCCACCGTGATGTCCCCCCGCCCGCACGACCCGCAGTTCGCGCCCCCGGGGACGTTCGACGACGGAGCGCCGCACACCGCCCTGAAGCCGGGCTGCGCCACCCGGGCGGTCCCGGGGATCTCCACCCGCGTGGTGGACGAGGCCGGGGAGCCGGTCCCGCCCGGGGTGCAGGGCTTCGTGGTGGTGGACCGGACCGGCCCCTCGATGGCCCGCACCGTGTGGGGCGACCCGCAGCGCTACCTCTCCTCCTACTGGCAGGCCTACGCCGAGCAGGGCTGGTTCCTGGCCGGGGACGGCGCCCGCTGCGACGAGGAGGGGGACATCTACATCCTGGGGCGGGTCGACGACGTCATCAACGTCTCCGGGCACCGGCTGTCCACCATCGAGATCGAGTCGGCGCTCGTCACCCACCCGTGGGTGGTCGAGGCCGGTGCCGCGCCGGTGCGCGACGAGCTGACCGGCCACGCGGTGCTCGCCTACGTGGTGCTGGCCCCCGAGGCCGCCCGCGTCCCGGCGGACGAGCTGACCGCGGCGCTGCGGGAGCACGTGGCGCACGAGATCGGCCCCATCGCCAAGCCCAGGGCGGTCGTGGCCGTCCCGGACCTGCCGAAGACGCGCTCCGGAAAGATCACCCGGCGCCTGCTCGCGCAGCTGTGGGAGGGGGCGCCGCTGGGCGACCGGTCCTCCCTGCAGAACGAGGAGGCGCTGGAGCACATCGCCGAGGTCCTGGCCGCACGGCGGTAGGAGCACGGCGACGCCGGGTGACGGCCCGCGACCCGCTCCGCAAGGACGTTGAGACTTGTGACGTCCCAGTCCGCACCGCCCCTAGGATGAATGCCGTGAACGACACCCCCCGCCCCGCAGGAACCGGCCGCCCCGCACCGGCCGGGCTGCTGCCCGGGCTGCCGAACACCGAGCTCAAGCTCGCGATGGCCGGCTCCGGCGCCCTGTTCTCGGCCTACGTCCTGGTGCACCTGCTCGGGAACCTGAAGGTCTACCAGGGCGAGGAGAAGTTCAACGCCTACGCCGCGTTCCTCCGCACCGCCGGCGCCCCCGTGCTGCCGCGCGGCACCGTGCTCTGGGTGGCACGCGGCGTGCTGGCCACCGGTCTGCTCGTCCACGTCGGCGCCGCCGCGGTGCTCACCGCGCGGTCCTGGGCGGCGAACGGGACGCTGCTGCCGCGCGCCGGCCGGCGCCCGCGGGGGCGCCGTCGCTCCCCCTGGGCGGTGGCGAAGCGCTCGATGCGCAGCACGGGCGGCGTGCTCGGGCTGTTCACGGCCTTCCACGTCCTCGACCTGACCCTGGGCGCCCGACCCGCCGCGGCCCGGGGCTTCGCGCACGGCAGCGCCTACGGCAACCTCGTGGCCAGCCTCTCGCGGCCGCCCGTGGCCGCGGCGTACGCCGTGTCCATGGCGGCGCTGGCCGCCCACCTGGTGCACGGCATCCCGGAGATCGCCAACGACGTCGGCGTGCCCGGGGACCAGCGGTTCCAGCGGCGGCTGCGGATCGCCGCGAACGCCTTCGGCGCCGCCGTGGCCGCCGGCAACACCACGATCCCCGTGGCCGTGCTGACCCGCGCGGTGCGCTGAGCCCCGTGGCCGCCCTCCCCCGCCGGCGGGGCGACCTCCTGCGGAACGGCCTGCCGCGGGATCGGGCACCTGCCGGCGAACGAACACGAGACGACCCCCGACGAGACGACAAGGACCCGAGCGAGTGAGCACCTTCTCCCTGACCGTGGACGTGTGGCGCCAGCCCTCCCCGGAGGAGCCCGGGGATTTCACGGCCTACGACGTCCCGGACGCGAGCCCGGAGATGACCGTGCTCGAGCTGCTCGACCGGATCAACGCGCAGCTGGAGGCCGCCGGCGAGGACCCGGTGGTCTTCGACGACGGCTGCCGCGAGGGGATCTGCGGCAAGTGCGGGGTGACGGTCGACGGCGTGGCGCACGGACCCGAGCGCAACGCCGCGAGCTGCATGCAGCACCTGGGCGCCTACCGGGACGGGGACCGGGTGCGCATCGAGCCCCTGCGGGCGTCCTCCTTCCCGGTCAAGCAGGACCTCTCCGTGGACAAGAAGGCGCTGCGCCTGGTGGCGAAGGCCGGGAAGTTCCCGGTGGCGATGAAGGCACTGGCCAACGGCGGCTGCATCAGCTGCGGGGCGTGCGTGGCGTCCTGCCCCAACGGCTCCGGCCAGCTCTTCGTGGGCACGATGCTCAAGGAGCTGCCGCCGCTGGCCAAGGACGACGCCGAGCGCCGGGAGCGCTCGGCCAAGGTGATCGACGCGGCGGAGGAGCAGTTCGGCCCCTGCTCCCTGCTCGGCGACTGCGTGGAGGTCTGCCCGGCCGGGCTGCCGGTCGAGAACCTCTCCGCGGTGGCGCAGGAGTACCTGCGCAACCGCTTCCCGCGCCGGGGCGGGGACGCGCCGGGTCCGCGGTGACCCCGCGCGGCGTGTCTTGCCGCGCGGGGAGGTGACTGCTACTTTTCGGGCACGTCCTCGAGACCCGTGAGGTGGATCACATGAGCGAGCGCCCCGGCAACATCGTCCCCGAACAGGGAGAGTTCGACTACGAGCCGGAGGACCGCGACCCCGCTCGCGCCCCCGGCAGGACCTGGCTCTACCGCGGCCTCGGCGTGCTCCTGGCCCTGCTGGTCTGGTTCCTGCTCGACGGCGCGGAGGTCTCGGCCGACGCCCGGATCGTGGGCGCCGTCGCCGCGCTGATGGCGGTCTGGTGGATGACCGAGGCGGTGCCGCTGTCGATCACCTCGCTGCTGCCGATCGTGCTCTTCCCGGTGCTCACGGCCCTCGAGGTCTCCGAGGTCACGGCGCCCTACGCCAACCCGATCGTGTTCCTGTTCCTGGGCGGCTTCCTGATCGCGATCGCCATGCAGAAGTGGAACCTGCACCGCCGGATCGCACTGCTCACCCTGCACCGCGTGGGCACCCACCCCCGCCAGATCATCCTGGGCCTGATGATCTCCACGGCCTTCCTGTCGATGTGGGTGTCCAACACGGCCACCACGTTGATGATGCTGCCCATCGGCCTGTCCGTGCTGACCCTGGTGGTCGAGAACAGCAGGCACGCCGGCACCCGGGCGGAGGCCGGGGCCATGGGTGAGGACATCCGCTCCGGCAAGGCCATCAGCGACGTCATCGACGACCGCGACGTGCGCCTGTTCGGCGTGGCCCTGGTCCTGGCGATCGCCTGGGCGGCCACCATCGGCGGCCTGGGCACGCTGCTGGGCTCCCCGCCCAACGCGATCGTCGCCGGCTACATCAGCGAGGAGCTGGGCCGGACCGTGGGCTTCGCGCAGTGGATGATGCTCGGCGTGCCCATCGTGATCGTCTTCATCGGGCTCGCGTGGCTGATCATCACCCGCGTCATCTTCCGCTTCCACCTCGACGAGGTGCCGGGCGGCAAGGAGCTGATCAACGAGGAGATCGCCGCCCTCGGCCCGATGAGCCAGGGCGAGAAGATCGTGCTGGGCGTGTTCGTGACCGCGGCGTTCTTCTGGATCGTCCCGGGGCTGCTCTCCGGGATCGGCGACATCGGCGAGCAGCTGCCCTGGCTGGACCTCTTCGACGACACGGTGGTCGCCATCGGCGCCGGCGTGCTGCTCTTCCTGCTCCCCGGCGACAAGCAGGGGAACATGACCCTGGAGTGGAACGACGCCGAGGAGGGCCTGCCCTGGGGCGTGCTCCTGCTCTTCGGCGGCGGCCTGTCCCTGGCCGCCGCCGTGGCCGGCACGGGCCTGGACGCCTGGTTCGGCGAGCAGGTCAGCGGGCTGGGCGCGCTGCCGATCGTGCTGCTGCTGGCCGCGGTCGTGCTGATCGTGCTGCTCCTGACCGAGATCACGTCCAACACCGCCACGGCCGCCACGTTCATCCCGATCCTGGGCGGGGTCGCCGTCGGGATCGGGGTGGACCCCATGACGCTGCTCATCCCGGCGGCGCTGGCGGCCACGTGCGCGTTCATGCTGCCGGTGGGCACCCCGCCCAACGCCATCGTCTTCGCCACCGGCCAGGTCAAGATCGCCGAGATGGTGCGCGGCGGCGTGGTGCTCAACATCGTGGGCGTCATCCTGATCACGATCTTCACCGTGCTGATCGGCCCGTTCGCGCTGGGCCTGGTGATCTGACCGGTTCTCGTGCACGTCCGGCCGGCCGCCGCCGCGGGGCCGGCCGGACGCCGCACGGCGGAGCGTGCGCCCGGTTGGCGCGGGGCCGCCCGGGGCAGCACAATGGGAGGCAGCCATCCCGAGCGGCCGAGAGACCTGGATCGACGACGCCGCAGCAACCGTGGTCGACGTCGCAGACCGCACGGTGCTACCGCCAGGACCGATGGAGCAGCGCACCCCCGGACCGCTCGCCCGGGTCCGTCTCCGCCCGGGACCGTCCAGCGGCACCACTCGCACGAGGAGTTCTCCCCATGGCCGACCACCAGTTCGGGTTCCGCACCCGCGCCCTGCACGCCGGGGGCACCCCCGACGCCGAGCACGGCGCCCGCGCGGTCCCGATCTACCAGACCAGCTCGTTCGTCTTCAAGGACGCCGACGACGCCGCCAACCTGTTCGCCCTGCAGAAGTACGGCAACATCTACTCCCGCATCGGCAACCCGACCGTCGCGGCGTTCGAGGAGCGCATCGCCTCCCTCGAGGGCGGCATCGGCGCCGTGGCCACCGCCTCCGGGATGTCCGCCGAGTTCCTCGTGTTCGCCGCCCTTGCCCAGGCCGGGGACCACATCGTGGCCTCCGCGCAGCTCTACGGGGGGACGGTCACCCAGCTGGACGTCACCCTGCGCCGCTTCGGCATCGAGACCACGTTCGTCCCGGGCACGGACCCCGCCGACTACCGGGCCGCCGTGCGCCCGGGGACGAAGGCCGTCTACACGGAGGTCGTGGCCAACCCGTCCGGGGAGATCGCCGACCTGGAGGGCCTCGCCGCGGTCGCGCACGAGGCCGGCGTCCCGCTCGTCGTCGACTCGACGATGACCCCGCCCTACCTGATCCGCCCGTTCGAGCACGGGGCGGACATCGTCATCCACTCGGCGACCAAGTTCCTGGGCGGCCACGGCACCACGCTGGGCGGCGTCGTCGTCGAGTCCGGCCGCTTCGACTGGGCGAACGGCAACTTCCCGTCCATGACCGAGCCGGTGCCGACGTACAACGACGTCACCTGGTGGGGGAACTTCGGGGAGTACGGGTTCCTGACCAGGCTGCGCACCGAGCAGCTGCGGGACATCGGCCCCGCCCTGGCGCCCCAGTCCGCGTGGAACCTGCTCCAGGGCGTCGAGACGCTGCCGCAGCGGATGGACGCGCACCTGGCCAACGCGCACGTCGTCGCGCGCTGGCTGGAGGAGGACCCGCGCGTCTCCTACGTCGACTGGGCGGGGCTGCCGAGCCATCCCCACCACGACCGGGCGCAGAAGTACCTGCCCCTCGGCCCGGGCGCCGTGTTCGCGTTCGGGGTCTCCCCCACCGAGCGGCTCGGCGGACGGGAGGTCGGCGCCCGCTTCATCGAGAACCTGCAGCTGGCCAGCCACCTGGCCAACATCGGCGACGCCCGCACCCTCGTCCTGCACCCGGCCTCGACCACCCACCAGCAGCTGAGCGCCGAGCAGCTGCTGCGGGCCGGGGTGCGGGAGGACCTCATCCGCCTGTCGGTGGGCCTCGAGGACGTCGAGGACATCCTCTGGGACCTGGACCAGGCCCTCTCCGCGGCGACCGGGCTCTCCCGGGAGTCCGCACCGACCGCCGAAGGAGTGCTCCGATGACCGCCGAGACCCGCACCTGGACGGGGCCGAGCGCCCCCGAGCGGCTGAAGATCCTGCACGGCACCGAGTCGATCGCCATCGTGGGGGCCTCCGACAAGCCCTCCCGCGCCTCCTACTTCGTCTCGACCTACCTGCTGTCGTCCTCGCCGTACCGGGTGTACTTCGTCAACCCGGTGCTGCGGGAGATCATGGGCCGGCCGGTCTACCCGTCGCTGGCGGACCTGCCGGAGGTCCCCGACGTGGTCGACGCGTTCCGGCGCCACGACGACCTCCCGGACGTGGCCCGCGACGCGGTGGCCGTCGGGGCCAGGACGCTGTGGCTGCAGCTGGGCTCCTGGCACGAGGAGGCCGCGCGGATCGCCGAGGAGGGCGGGCTCACGGTGGTCATGGACCGCTGCGTGAAGATCGAGCACGCCCGCTTCCACGGCGGGCTCCACCTGGCCGGCTTCAACACCGGGGTCATCTCGGCGAGGCGGCAGGTCCTGGCCTGAGACGCGGAACGGTCCCGGAGGCCTGGGGCCTCCGGGACCGTTCCGCGCCGCGAGCGGCAGGCCGCTACGCGCGCTCGAGGACGAACCGCACGTCCGCCTTCAGGCTCTGGCTGACCACGCAGTAGCGCTCCGTGGCCCGCGCGAGGCGCTCCAGCGCGCTGTCGTCGACCTCCGCGTCCACCCGGGCGGTCACCACGACGTCCTGGACCCCGACGGGCACGGTCCGGTCGACGCCCAGCGTGCCGCGGGCGTCGAACATGCCGTCGGCGGTCAGCTCGGCCGAGCGCACCTCCACGCCCATGGCGGTGGCCACGCTGCGCAGGGTCACCCCGGCGCAGGCCAGGAGGGCGTCGAGGAGCATGTCCCCGGAGCAGGCGTCGCTGCCGTCCCCGCCGGTGGCGGCGTGCGGTCCGCCCCGCACGGGGCCCGCCCAGGTGTCGACCGTGCAGGTCAGTCCGGGGTCCCGGAAGTCGCCCTGGGAGTGCAGGGGCGTGCGCGCCGCCCCGGGGTCCTCCCGGTAGCGGTCCTTGAGGGGAGCCTGGAGCTGTCGGAGCTCCGTGGCGGTCATCTGGGTTCGAGATTCCATGCTGTCACTGTAGAGCGTCCGGCGCGGACGGCACCACGCAGGGCGTCCGCACCGGTCCGCTCAGCGGGCGCGCTCGGCCACGCGGTCCTCCCAGTAGGCGCGGGTGGTCACCACGTCCGTGCCGTCCCAGGCGCCCAGTCCGGACAGACCCGGGACGTCGCCGCTGTGGAAGATCGGCTCGACCCCCTGCTGGCGCTGGGCCTCGTAGTTCTTGAGCACCCGGACGGCCACGCCGGAGAGCAGGACCAGGGCCACCAGGTTGATGGTGGCCATGACCGCCATGAACAGGTCTGCCAGGGACCAGACGAGGTCCAGGGCCAGCACGGCACCGCCGAAGACGAACACCAGCACGAGCACGCGGTAGGCGGTCATCGCCGCGGCCGAGCCCGTGAGGAAGCGGATGTTGGACTCGCCGTAGTAGTAGTTGCCGATCACGGACGTGAACGCGAAGAGGAAGATCGCCACGGTCAGGAAGTGCACCGCCCAGTTGCCCAGTTGCAGGGCGAGCGCGGACTGGGTGAGGGACGCGCCCTCCCGGCCGCCGAGCTCGGGGTCCGAGAGGAGCACGATGAACGCGGTGATCGAGCAGATCAGCCAGGTGTCGAAGTACACGCCGAGCGCCTGCAGGAAGCCCTGCTTGGCGGGGTGGGACACGGACGCGGTGGCCCCGGCGTTGGGGGCGGAGCCCATGCCGGCCTCGTTGGAGAACAGGCCGCGCTTCATGCCCTGGATGATGACGCCGATGAGCCCGCCGGTGACGAACTCGCGGATGCCGAAGGCCCCCTCCAGGATCTGGCCGAGCACCGCGGGGACCTCGCCGACGTTCAGCACGACCACGAGCAGGCCCAGCAGGACGTAGAGCACGGCCATGAACGGGACGACGATCTCGGAGACCGCGGAGATCCTGCGGATGCCCCCGAAGATGATCGCCGCGGTCAGCCCGACGAGCACCGCGCCGACCAGGATCCGGAACCACAGGACCTCGGCGGCGGCGACGTCCACGCCGAGCGAGCCGCCCAGCGCGTCCACGATCGAGTTGGACTGCACGGAGTTGAACACGAACCCGTAGGTCAGGGTGATGACGACGGCGAACAGCAGCCCCATCCAGCGCGCGCCGATGCCGCGCTCCATGTAGTAGGCGGGTCCGCCCACGTACCCGGTGGGGGCCTTGATCTTGTACAGCTGGCCCAGCAGGGACTCCGTGAACGCGCTCGCGGCGCCGATCCCGGCGATCACCCACATCCAGAACACGGCGCCCGGCCCGCCCAGGCTGATGGCGATCGCGACGCCGGCGATGTTGCCGGTGCCCACGCGGGACGCGGCGGAGACGGTGAAGGCCCGGAACGCGGAGATGCCCTTCTTGCCGTCCTCGGCCAGGCCGGGCTTGTCGCCCAGCACCCGGAACATCTCCGGGACCAGCCGCAGCTGCACCACACCGGTGCGGACGGTCAGGTAGAGGCCCACCCCGATGAGGATGGCGAAGACCACGTTCCACACCCAGCCGCCGAGGGTGCCGACGAGATCGGTGACGAGTTCCATTGCAGCTCCGAACTGTGACGACGCGGTCCCCGGCGTGGGGTCTGCGGGGGTCCGCGTGAACGACCGGGCGCAGCGGTCGCGCGCCCCGACGGAACTCTAGTGGACGTGACCGGCGTCTCGTCCCCCTCGGTCTGCGCCGAGGTCGCGGCCGACGGCGACCGGACGGTGCCCGGTCGCCGTCGGCCGCGACCTCGCGGGACGGGCGGCGCGGATCAGATCACGCGCACGGCTCCCTTGTCCGCGGAGGTGACCATCGAGGCGTAGGCCCGCAGCGCCTTGGAGACCTGGCGCTCGCGCGGCTTCGTGGGGTACCAGGGCGCGGGGCCCCGGGCCTGCCGGCGGGCGGCGAGCGTGGCGTCGTCCACGTTCACGCGCAGCACGCGCCGGGCGACGTCGATCTCGATCTCGTCGCCGGTCTCGACGAGCCCCACGGCGCCGCCGGCGGCGGCCTCCGGGGAGATGTGCCCGATGGAGAGGCCGGAGGTGCCGCCGGAGAAGCGGCCGTCGGTGACGAGCGCGCACTCCCGGCCCAGACCGAGGCCCTTGAGGTAGGAGGTCGGGTAGAGCATCTCCTGCATGCCCGGGCCACCCTTGGGGCCCTCGTGGGTGATGACCACGATGTCGCCGGGCTGCACGTTCTTGGACAGGATCTCGAACACGGCCTCGTCCTGGGACTCGACCACGAAGGCCTTGCCGACGAAGTGGAACAGCTCCTCGTCGATGCCGGCGGTCTTGATGACCGCTCCGTCCTCGGCGATGTTGCCGTAGAGGATCGCCAGCCCGCCGTCCTGGGTGTAGGCGTGCGCCACGGAGCGGATGCAGCCGTCCTCGCCGTCGAGGTCGAGGGACTCGAACGTGTTGGCCGTGGAGAACGCCTGCGTGGTGCGCACGCCGCCGGGCGCGGCGTGGAACAGCCGCCGGGCGCGCTCCGAGGACCGGCCGCCGCGGACGTCCCACTCGTCCAGCCAGGTGGCCAGGTCCGGGGCGTGCACCGTGTGCACGTCCTCGTTGAGCAGCCCGGCCCGGCGCAGCTCGCCGAGGATCGCGGGGATCCCGCCCGCACGGTGCACGTGCTCGATGTGGAACCGCGTGGAGTTGGGCGCGACCTTGCACAGGCAGGGCACCCGGCGGGACAGGTCGTCGATGTCCGGGAGGGTGAAGTCCACCTCGCCCTCCTGGGCGGCGGCGAGGATGTGCAGGATCGTGTTGGTGGACCCGCCCATGGCGATGTCGAGGGCCATGGCGTTCTCGAACGCCGCCTTCGTGGCGATGTTGCGCGGGAGCACGGACTCGTCGTCCTGCTCGTAGTACCGGCAGCACAGGTCCACCACCCGGCGGCCGGCCTCGAGGAAGAGCTCCTTGCGGGCCACCTGGGTGGCCAGCGTGGTGCCGTTGCCGGGCAGGGACAGGCCGAGGGCCTCGGTGAGACAGTTCATGGAGTTGGCGGTGAACATGCCGGAGCAGGACCCGCAGGTGGGGCAGGCGTTGCGCTCGATCTGGCCCAGCTGCTCGTCGGTGACGGACTCGTCGACGGCCATGGACATCGCGTCCACGAGGTCCAGGCGGTGCTCCACGACGCCCTCGACGGCCTCGCCGGACTCCATGGGCCCGCCGGAGACGAAGACCACCGGGATGTTGAGCCGCAGCGCGGCCAGCAGCATGCCCGGGGTGATCTTGTCGCAGTTGGAGATGCAGACCAGGGCGTCGGCCCGGTGGGCGTTGACCATGTACTCCACGGAGTCCGCGATGATGTCCCGGGAGGGCAGCGAGTAGAGCATCCCGTCGTGGCCCATCGCGATGCCGTCGTCGACCGCGATGGTGTTGAACTCCTTCGCCACCCCACCGGCCTCCCGGATCGCCGAGGCCACGAGGTCGCCCATGTCCTTGAGGTGCACGTGGCCGGGCACGAACTGCGTGTAGGAGTTCGCGATCGCGACGATCGGCTTCCCGAAGTCGTCGTCGCCCATGCCGGTGGCGCGCCACAGGGCGCGGGCACCGGCCATGTTGCGGCCGTGGGTCGAGGTGCGGGAGCGGAGGTGGGGCATGGCGGAGCTGCGTCTCCTTGGTCGAGGATGTCCGGTGGATGTCCGGCGGCCGGGCGGGCGGCCCGTGGGGGCGGAGCACCGGGGGCGACCGCCGGCGGTCCGCCGTCCAGAATACGCTTCTGGGCCGCAACGCCTGTCTTCCGGACGGTCGTCTCAGCATGTGGCCATCGCACCGGGCGCCGCTCCTACACTGGGGCCACGACACGACCCGCAGGAGGATGGGCCCCATGAGCAAGCACTCGCAGCCCCCGCGGCCCGACGACGGCGCCGACTTCAGCGTGGACCTGCAGGACGCCGCCGACCCGCTGGTGATGGCCCTCGACGTCGGCTCGACGGGCAGCCGCGGCGGGCTGCACGACGCCACGGGGACCCCGGTGCTCGGCTACCGGCACAAGATCGAGCACGAGTTCCGCACGGCGGCCGACGGCACCTCCGTGATCGACCCCGACCAGGTCACCGAGGAGCTGGCCGGGATCCTCGACCTGGTCCTGGCCGACCACGCGCTTGCCGGCCGGGTGGCCGGCGTCGCCCTGGACACCTTCGCGTCCTCGCTCGTGGGCGTCGGGGCCGACGACGAGGCCGTGACCCCCTGCTTCACCTACGCGGACTCCCGGTGCGCCGAGCAGCTGGCCGGGCTGCGCGCCGAGCTCGACGAGCCCGCCGCCCTCCAGCGCACCGGAGCCCGCCTGCACACCTCGTACCTGGCCCCGCGGCTGCGCTGGATCCGGGAGACGGACCCGCAGACGTGGGAGCGGGCGCGGCGGTGGATGTCCCTGGGCGAGTACGTGCACCTGCGCCTGCTCGGCACCGCGTGCGCCGGGACCGCCACGGCCGCCTGGACCGGCATGCTGGACCGGCGCACGGGCCGGTGGGACGAGCCGCTGCTGCTGGCCTGCGGCCTGGACGCCGAGCAGCTCAGCCCGGTCCTCGATCCGCACGAGCCCGTCCCGGACGTCGCGGTCTCCGTGGCCGAGCGGTGGCCCGCCCTCGAGGGGGCGCACTGGTTCGCGCCCGTGGCCGACGGGCTGAGCGCCAACCTGGGCTCCGGCGGCGCCGACGCCTCGACCCTGGTGGTCTCGGCCGCGACCTCCGGGGCCGCGCGCGTGCTGCTGCACGGGATCCCGGAGCGGGTGCCGAGCGGGCTGTGGTGCTACCGCGTCGACGCGCGGCGGTGCCTGCTGGGCGGGGCCCTCAACGACGTGGGACGGGCGATCCGCTGGCTCGAGGACACGGTCGCCCTGCCGGAGGGCACCACGCTGCAGGACGTCGCCGAGGCCGAGGCCGCCGAGGGCACCCCCGTGGTGCTGCCCTTCTTCACCGGTGAGCGCTCGACCGGGTGGGCGGGCGGGGCCCGCGCGGTGCTGGCCGACGTGACCGCCTCCTCCACCGGGGCGGACCTGGCGCGGGGCGTCCTGGAGGGCGTGGCGGCCTCCTACGCACGCGTGGCCGACCAGCTCGAGGACGTCGCCGGCGGCGTGGAGCGCGTGGTGGCCTCGGGCAGCGCGTCCCAGGACGTGCCCGGGCTGATGCAGATCCTGGCCGACACCCTGGGCAAGCCCGTGGCGCGGGCCGAGTTCAAGCGCGCGACGCTGCGCGGCACGGCCCTGCTCGCCCTCGAGACGCTGGCCCCGGACGTCGAACGGGCCCGCCCGCCCTACGGGCCCGAGCACGAGCCGGAGCCCGGGCGCGCCGAGCACTACCGCGCCGTCCGCGCCCGCTTCGAGGAGCTCTACGGGGCGCTCCTCGCCTCCTGACCCGCCGCCCCTGCCCGGCGTCGGACGGTCCGTCCGCGGTCCCACCGGGCGTGCCCGGTGGGACCGCGGAGGCGGGGTGCGGGACAGCGGGCCGGACCGCGAGCCCGTCTTGGCGTGACCTGGGTGCGAGCCGGACGTTTCCTCACACAGGGACACAATGCTGTGCCTCCGCGAATACCGTGGCTCCGGAGCGGCCGCTTTCCTACCGTGGAACCCGTGAGCGCGGGGGCACGAGCCCCCGGCCCCACATCCCCCCGCACCGCACGGAAGGAACCACGATGGACGACTCCCTGGGCCGGGAACAGGCCGTCAGACTGCACCAGGCGCTCGAGCGGGCGTCGATCAAGCACCGCCGGCTCTGGGTCCGCTACCTCAGCCTCGGCGGGAGCGCCGACGAGCTCGAGGTCGGCGCGTACCTGCACCAGTGCCTGGAGCTGCCGACGCGGGAGCGGGACCTGCTGTCCTGGGCGGCCAACACCCTGCTCGACCGCCGCTACCACCCGCGCGTGCCCTCGAGCGCCGACCTACTGCGCCCGGGCAGCGACCGCGGCGTCCCGGAGCGCACCGCGTGAGCGGCCGGCCCGCCGGGCGCGGCGGGCGTCAGTCGCGGTAGAGCAGCAGCGCCTCGCCCTGGCCACCGCCCCCGCACAGCGACACGGCGGCCCTGCCGGACCCGCGGCGGGAGAGCTCGAACGCCGCGTGCAGCGCCAGGCGCGCCCCGGAGGCGCCGATGGGGTGGCCGACGGCCACGGCGCCGCCGTGGATGTTGGCCTTCTCCTCCGGGTAGTCGAGGTCCTGCAGGGACTGGATCAGCACGGACGCGAACGCCTCGTTGATCTCGATGAAGTCCAGGTCCTGCACGGACCAGCCGGCCTTCGCCACGGCCGCCTCGATCGCGCGGGACGGCTGGGAGTGCAGCGAGGTGTCGGGCCCGGCCACCTGGCCGGGGGCCCCGACCACGGCGAGGTGCTCGAGGCCGTGGCGCTCGGCGTACTCGCGGCTGGCCAGGACCAGGGCGGCCGCGCCGTCCGAGAGCGGCGAGGAGTTGCCGGCCGTGATGGTGCCGTCCTTCGCGAAGGCCGGGCGCAGCCTCGCCATCGACTCCGCTGTGGACTCCGGCCGGACGCCCTGGTCGGTGTCGACGACCAGCGGCTCGCCCTTGCGCTGCGGGACGGACACGGGGGCGATCTCGTCGCGGAGGACGCCGTCCTCCGCGGCGCGCGCCGCGCGCCGGTGGCTCTGGGCGGCGACCCGGTCCTGCTCCTCCCGGGAGATCGAGCGCTCGCCGTTGCCGGACTCCGTGAGGGAGCCCATGGACACGCACGCGGCGACGTCGACGAGCCCGTCCTTGGCCACGGCGTCCTCGAGCTTGAGGTCGCCGTAGCTCTTGCCCTGCCGCACGCCCATCGCGAGGTGCGGGGTGTTGGTCATGGACTCCTGGCCGCCGGCCACGACGACCTCGGCCTCGCCCGCCCGGATCATCCGGGCGGCGTTGGTGACGGCCACGAGCCCGGAGAGACAGACCTTGTTGACGGTCTCGGCGGGCACGTCCAGCGGGATGCCCGCCGAGACCGCGGCCTGCCGGGCCGGGTTCTGCCCGGCCCCGGCCTGCAGGACGTGGCCCATGACCACGTAGTCCACCTGCTCGGGGGCGATCCCGGCGCGCTCGAGCGCGGCCCGGATGGCGTGGGCGCCCAGTTCGGCCGCGGTGAAGGACGCCAGGTGGCCCAGGATCTTGCCCTGGGGCGTGCGGGCGCCGGACAGGACGACGACGTCGGTGGGGGTGCTCATCGGTTCTCCTCAGCGCCGCCGGGGGCGGCGGTCTCGGTGGGGACGGTGTCGGGGGTGACGTCCCGCAGGTCCGTGCGGAAGGACGCCTCGGTCTTCGCCCGGACCTCCTCCTCGGTGACCCCGGGGGCGAGGCTGCGCAGCACGAGGCCGCCGTCCTCGACGTCGAACACGCACAGGTCCGTGACGACGCGGTCGACCACGCGCACGCCGGTGAGCGGGAGGTCGCACTCGGTCTTGATCTTCGCGGAGCCGTCCTTGGTCACGTGCTCGGTCAGCACGACGACACGCGGGGTGCCGGCCACCAGGTCCATGGCGCCGCCCATCCCCTTGACCATCTTGCCGGGGATCATCCAGTTGGCGAGGTCGCCGGTGCCGGAGACCTGCATGGCGCCGAGGATCGCGATCTTCACGTGGCCGCCGCGGATCATCCCGAAGGACGTCGCGGAGTCGAAGATCGAGGCCCCGGGCTGCAGCGTGATCGTCTGCTTGCCGGCGTTGATGAGGTCCGGGTCCTCGTCCCCCTCGTAGGGGAACGGGCCCATGCCGAGCACGCCGTTCTCGGACTGGAGCACCACGTTGACGCCCTCGGGCAGGTTGTTGGCCACGAGGGTGGGGATGCCGATGCCGAGGTTGACGTAGTCGCCGTCGGAGAGCTCCACGGCGGCGATCGCCGCCATCTCGTCGCGGGTCCAGCTCATGCCTGGTCTCCGTTCTGCTGGTCGGCCCGCCCGGCCGGGCGGGGGCGGACGGTGCGCTGCTCGATGTCCTTGGGCGCGCCGCTGTACTGCGCGACGTGCTGGACGTAGACGCCCGGGGTCACGACGTGGTCCGGGTGGATCTGCCCGACCTCCACGAGGTGCTCGACCTCCGCGAAGGTGACCTTCCCGGCGGTCGCGACGATCGGATTGAAGTTGCGCGCGGTGTAGCGGTACACGAGGTTGCCGTCGGAGTCGCCGGTGTGGGCGTGGACCAGGGCGATGTCGGCGACGATGCCGCGCTCCTGCACGTAGGTCTCGCCGTCGAACTCGGCGTGCGGCTTGCCCTCGGCCACGAGGGTGCCGACCCCGGTCCTCGTGTAGAAGGCGGGGATGCCCGCGCCGCCGGCCCGGAGCCGCTCGGCCAGGGTGCCCTGCGGGTTGAACTCGACCTCGAGGTCACCGTCCAGGTACTGCTGGGCGAACAGCTTGTTCTCGCCCACGTAGGAGGCGAGGACCTTCCTGACCTGCCGGTTCTCGAGCAGGACCCCGAGGCCCTTGCCGTCCACGCCCATGTTGTTGGAGACCACCGTGAGGTCCGTGACCCCGGAGTCCCGCACCGCCTCGATGAGATCCCGCGGGATCCCGCTGAGCCCGAACCCGCCCACGGCGAGCGTCATGCCGTCCCGCAGGCTCTCCGCCAGCAGCTCGGCGGCGTTGTCCCTGACCTTGGACACCCTGGCCCCTCCCTCTCGTGCGACTGTGACTCAGACCTCAATCTAGGGAGCCTCCACATGTCGGTCAACAGGACCGGCGGAAACGCAGGACTTCACCTCAGCATCCGGCCATTCGTGGGCCGAGTGTCCATATAGTGGAGTCATGGGACAGGAGCGGACGACGGGTGCGGGCACCCAGGTGGTCCACCGGGTGGCGCGGCTGCTGCGCGCCGTGGCCGGCCGGGAGCAGGGCAGCACCGTGGCGGAGCTCGCGGCCGGGACCGGGCTGACCCGCCCCACCGTGCACCGGCTGCTCACGGGGCTGGCCGAGGAGGGTCTCGTGGACCGCGCCGCGGGGACGGGGGCCTGGCAGCTGGGCCCCGAGCTGTACGTGCTGGGCGCGGTCGCGGCCCACCGCTATCCGATCCGCGAGCTGGCCGGGCCGTCGCTGCGCCGGCTCGCGGAGGCCACCGGCGAGAGCGCGTTCCTGTCGGTCCGCCGCGGACTCGAGACCGTCTGCCTGGCGCGCGTGGAGGGGGCGTTCCCGATCCGCTCCCACGTCCTCTACGAAGGGCTGCGACTGCCGCTGGGCGTGGCCTCGGCGGGGCTGGCGATCCTGGCCCACCTCCCCGACCCGGAGGTGGACCGGATCCTCGCGGCGACGGCCGGGGCCCGCGCCGACTGGGGTCCGGGCCACACGCCCGAGCGGATCCGGGCCCTGCTCGCGGACGTGCGGCGGGAGGGCTTCGCCGTGAACCCCGGGCTGATCGTCGAGGGCAGCTGGGGCATGGCCGCGGCGGTCTTCGACGCGACGGGGGCGCCGGTCTACGCGCTGAGCCTCACGGGCATCGAGCCCCGGTTCACCGGCGAGCGCCGGCAGCCCCTGGGGCGGGCCCTGCTCACGGAGGCCCACCGGCTCTCCCGGGAGCTGGGCCACCGCTGAGCGCACCGGGCCGGCGGCGGACCGTCCGGGCCGCCGGGCCCGTCCGGACCGGCAGCGGGCGGGCCGGGCCGCCGGGCGGTCCGGACGCGGCAGCGCACCGCCGCGGCGTGGGGCGGGCTCAGCGCGCCGTCCAGCCGCCGTCCATCGTGTAGGAGGCCCCGGTGACCATGGACGCGTGCGGTCCGGCCAGCCACGCGACCAGGCTGCCGACGTCCTCCGGGTCCACGAGCTTCTTGATCGGCGTCTCGCCGAGCATGATCCGCTCGACCACCTCGGACTCGGGGATCCCGTGCACCCTCGCCTGGTCGGTGATCTGCTTCTCGACGAGCGGGGTGCGCACGTAGCCGGGGTTGATGCAGTTGCTCGTCACCCCGTGGGCCGCGCCCTCCACCGCGACGGTCTTGGACAGCCCCTCCAGGCCGTGCTTCGCCGAGACGTAGGCGCTCTTGTAGGGGGACGCACGCAGCCCGTGCACGGAGGAGACGTTGATGACGCGCCCCCAGCCCCTCTCGTACATGTGCGGCAGCGCGGCGCGCACCAGCAGGAACGGGGACTCCAGCATCAGCACCAGGATCCGGTGGAAGTCCGCGGGGTCGAACTCCTGCAGGGGGGCGACCTTCTGGATGCCGGCGTTGTTGACCAGCACGTCGACCTCGAGGCTCAGCTCGGCGAGCGCCGCGGTGTCGAGCAGGTCGACGGCCCACGCGCGGCCGCCGAGCTCGTCCGCGACGCGCCGCGCCCCGGCCTCGTCGACGTCGGCCACGACCACGTGCGCGCCGGAGCCGGCGAGGGCCCGGGCGGCGGCCAGGCCGATGCCGCTCGCGCCACCGGTGACGAGCGCCGCGCGGCCCTCGAGGTCCTGCTGCGGGGGCGTCTGGGACATGGGGGTCCTTCCTCTGGTCCGTCGTGCCCGCGGGGTGAGGGGCACGGATCACCGCCACGGTATGTGATCCAGGCCATGTTCGCGAAGGACAGGGCCACCCGGGAGCGCGCGCCGGGTCGCGTCACACGGCGTCATGTCCGTCATCCGGGCGCCGGATGGCGCAGCGCGCACGGGTGCGCTTGGATGGGACGGTCACCATCCAGAGCGGCCGAGAGATCTGGCTCGACGACGCCGCAGCAACCCGGGCGAGGGCTTCCCGTCCCGCCTCCGGTGCTACCGCCAGGACCGATGGAAAGGACGCACGGCCCATGCCGCACAGCACCGACCGCATCCGCACGACCCATGCCGGGTCCCTCCCCCGGACCCCGGCGCCGCTCGGGGCGAACCGGGCGAGGGGTGGCGCCGAGCTCGCCTCCCGCCGGCTCCGACCCTGACCGGCCCTGACCGGCCCCACCCGACTCCCCCGCCGTCCCCGCCGTCCCCGCCGTCCCCGAGGAGGACACCCATGACCATGCAGAACACCGACCACGTGCAGACCACCCACGTGGGCTCCCTGCCGCGCACCCCGCGGCTGCTCGAGGCCAACCAGCAGCACGCCGAGGGCGCCATCACGTTCGAGCAGCTCACCGCCGAGCTCGCCACGGGCGTCGAGGACGTGGTGCGCCGGCAGCGCGAGATCGGCCTGGACGTCGTGAACGACGGCGAGTACGGGCACACCATGTCCAGCGCGGTCGACTACGGCGCGTGGTGGAACTACTCCTTCTCCCGCCTCGGCGGCCTCACCCCCTCCGACGAGGACCGGTGGGCGTCGACGGAGAAGAAGCGCTCCTCGCCCGGCCACATCGTGCTCACCAGCTTCCCGGACCGCCGGGACCGCGAGCGCTTCCGGGAGGCGTACGAGGACCCGGCGTCGGGCATCCTCACCGGGCGCTCCTCGACCAAGCAGCCCAAGATCACCGGGCCGCTCCGCTACACCGGCCAGGAGGCCGTGGCCTCGGACGTCCGCAACCTCCGCGCCGCTCTGGAGGCCACGGGCGCCGGGACCGGGTTCGTCGCCGCCCTCTCCCCCGGCTCCGCGGCACGGGTGACGAACGAGTACTACGAGACCGACGAGGAGCTCGTGTACGCGTGCGCCGACGCGATGCGCGAGGAGTACCTGGCGATCACGGACGCCGGGCTGACCGTGCAGATCGACGACCCCTCCATCGCGGAGTCCTGGGACCAGATCAACCCCGAGCCCACGGTCGAGGACTACCTGGCGTTCACCCGGCTGCGCGTCGAGGCCCTCAACCACGCGCTGCGCGGGATCCCCGAGGAGCAGGTCCGCTTCCACCTGTGCTGGGGCTCCTGGCACGGCCCGCACACCACGGACCTCGAGCTGAAGCACCTCGTGGACCTGATGCTGACCATCAACGCCGGCGGCTACACCTTCGAGGGCGCCTCGGCCCGCCACGCCCACGAGTGGAAGGTCTGGCGGGACCACCCGCTGCCCGAGGGCCGCGTGATCATCCCCGGGGTGGTCTCGCACTCGACGAACGTGGTGGAGCACCCCGAGCTGGTCGCGGACCGGATCGAGCAGTACGCCTCCGTGGTGGGCCGCGAGAACGTCGTCGCCTCGACCGACTGCGGGCTCGGCGGGCGCCTGCACCCGCAGATCGCGTGGGCCAAGCTCGAGTCCCTCGTCGAGGGCGCCCGCCTTGCCTCGGAGCGGCTCTACCGCTGAGCCGCCGCTGTCGACGCCCCTTCGCGCCGCCGGGCCCGGTCCTCCTCGAGGGCCGGGCCCGGCGGCGTTCCGACGGGCGCGGTCCCGGCGTGCGCGGCTCCGAGCGGTCGGCGGCGGGCTGCCGCCACCGGCCCCCCGCAGGTGAGGCGCGTCACATTTCCGACGACGAATTGATCGTTCCGCACGGATGGTGACAGGCATCACTTTCATCCGTAGTATCGTCCTGAACTACCGAACGTTCGGTCATAATCCGTTCGGTTCCGCCGAGGACGTCGCCGTCCCCGACCACACTGGAGAACCCATGGCGCACACTTCATCCGCCCCGGCCGGGCGGCACGAGATGTCCCGCGAGGAGCGCAAGGTCCTCGCCGGCACCCTCGTGGGCACCACCATCGAGTGGTACGACTTCTTCATCTACGCCCAGGCCGCGGCCTTCGTCCTGGCCCCGCTGTACTTCGCGCCGCTGTCCGAGGAGAACGCCGGCCTCGCCCAGGTCGTCGCGTGGGCCTCCCTGGGCATCAGCTTCCTGTTCCGTCCGCTCGGCGCGGTGGTCGCCGGCCACCTCGGCGACAAGTACGGCCGCAAGCTCGTCCTGGTCCTCACCCTCGTGGGCATGGGCGCGGCCACGATGCTGATCGGCCTGCTGCCCACCTACGCCACGATCGGCGTCTGGGCCCCGATCTTCCTGGTGCTGCTGCGCGTCATGCAGGGCTTCTCGGCCGGCGGCGAGTGGGGCGGCGCCGCCCTGATGTCCGTGGAGCACGCCCCGCGGAACAAGCGCGGGCTCTTCGGCGCCTATCCGCAGATCGGCGTGCCGCTGGGCATGCTGCTTGCCACGTCCTTCATGTTCGCCCTCACCTCGATGATGACCCCCGAGGACTTCCAGGCCTGGGGCTGGCGCATCCCGTTCATCTCCTCCGTGGTGCTCATCGTGGTCGGCTACCTGATCCGCAAGACCGTGGACGAGTCCCCGGTGTTCAAGGAGATGCAGCTGCGCAAGAAGGAGTCCTCCGCTCCCCTGGGCCAGCTGTTCAAGCACAACTCCAAGCAGGTCACCCTCGCGGCCCTGATCTTCGCCGCCAACAACGCCGCCGGCTACCTGGTCATCGCGTTCTTCGCCTCCTACGGCGCCAACGTGCTGGGCATGCCCCGGTCCCAGACCCTCATCGCCTCCCTCATCGGCGGCGTGGGCTGGCTCGTGTTCACGATGTTCGGCGGCTGGATCTCCGACAAGATCGGCCGTGTCCGCACCTTCCAGATCGGCTACGGGATCATCATCCTGTGGGCCGTGCCGATGTGGTTCCTGCTCGACACCGCGTCCCTGCCGCTGTTCGCCCTGTCCATCGTGATCCTCACCGTGGGCCTCGGCCCGTCCTACGGACCGCAGTCGGCGCTCTACGCCGAGATGTTCCCGGCCCGCGTGCGCTACTCGGGCGTCTCGATCGGCTACGCGTTCGGCTCCATCATCGGCGGCGCGTTCGCCCCGATGATCGCCCAGCTGCTGCTCAACGAGACCGGGATGTCGTGGACCATCGGCGTCTACATCGCCGGCATCGCGATCGTCTCCTTCATCGCCGTGTCCATGGTCCCGAAGGACATCCAGGAGATCGACCTGCACGTCCAGGACGTGCACCAGGACTACGTCTCCGAGCACCCCGAGGCCGCGGAGATCCTCGCCGCCGCGGAGGCCGCCGAGAAGCAGCGCGACTGACCTCGGCCCCGGCACGCACGACCGAGCCGCCCGCCGGCACCCACGGGTGCGGGCGGGCGGCTCCGCCCGTGCCGGGCCCGCCCCGAGCACACCCCAGCTCCCACCCCGGGGGCTCCCACCGGAGCCCCGCCGAAAGGACTCCTCCATGACCGCCGACACCACCACCGGCACGACCACCGATCCCCTGCTCCCCACGGTCTCGACGGCAGTGGCCGACGTGCTGGCCGAGCGCACCGAGCACCTGTTCGGGCTGATGGGCAACGGCAACGCACACCTGATCAGCTCGCTGACCTCCCGCGGCTTCGGCTTCACCTCCGCCCGGCACGAGGCCGCCACCGTGGCCATGGCCGACGCCTACCACCGGGCCACCGGGCGGGTCGGGGCGGCCACGACCACCTACGGGGCCGGGTTCACCAACACCTACACCGCCCTGGCGGAGGCCCGGATGGCCCGCATCCCCCTGGTCCTCGTCGTCGGCGACGCCCCCACCACCGGCGCCCGCCCCTTCGACATCGACCAGACCGGAGCGGCCGCCGCCGTGGGGGTCACCACCCTCGTCGCCGGCCCCGACAACGCGGCCGCGATCACCCACCGGGCTTTCGACCTGGCCGCCCAGACGGTCCAGCCCGTGGTGCTGGCGATCCCCTACGACCACGCCACCGCCGCGCTGGCGGACCCGGTGGAGCTGGATCCGTTGCCGGGCAAGCCGGCCTGGAACGCCCCGGCCGAGGACCTCGACCGCATCGCCGCCCTGCTGCGCGGCGCCGCCCGCCCGCTGATCCTGGCCGGGCGCGGGGTGCTGCTGGCCGGGGCCGCCACCGCCCTCACCGAGCTCGGGGACCGCCTCGGGGCCCTGTTCATGACCTCGGCGATGGCCACCGGGATCTTCGACTCCCCCTGGGACCTGGGCATCGCCGGGGGCTTCACCCGCGCCCACCGCCTGGACCTGGCCCGCCAGGCCGACCTCGTGCTGGTCGCCGGGGCCTCGCTGAACGCCTTCCAGCTGCGCTACGGCACGCTCTTCGGCGAGGACACCCGGGTGATCCGCATCGACAACGAGCCCGAGGACCGCACGCCCCCGGTCACCGACTACGTCCGCGCAGACCTGGGCCCGGCCCTGGAGGCCCTCACCGGCCGGATCCCGGCCGCCGACCCGCAGCGCACCTGGCGGGCGGCCGCCCCCGAGGTCGCCACCGAGGACTTCCGCGGCTCCGCCCCCGTGGAGGACCCGGCCGAGTTCGGCCCCGACGGCCGGCTCAACCCCCGCGCCGTCGTCGCGGCCCTCGAGGACATCCTGCCGGCGCAACGCTCGGTGGTGATGGACGGGGGCCACTTCATCGGCTGGGCCCCGATGTACCTGAGCGTGCCCGACCCGCAGGCCATGGTCCTGGTCGGCACCGCCTTCCAGTCCATCGGCCTGGGCTTCGGCTCCGCCGCCGGGGTCTCGGTCGCCCGCCCCGAGCGCACCACGGTGTTCGTCTCCGGCGACGGGGGCGGACTGATGGGCCTGGCCGACCTCGAGACCTTCCTGCGCGCCACCCGCCGCGGGGTGGTCGTGGTGCTCAACGACTCCGCCTACGGCGCCGAGCTGCACCAGTACGCCTCCAAGGGCCTGGACCCCACCGCGATGCTCATCGACGAGGTCGACTTCGCCGCCCTGGGCCGGGCGATGGGCGCGGCCGGGACCAAGGCCACCTCCCTGGCCGATCTCACCGTCCTGGCCGACTGGCTGGACACCCACGACGAGGGCGTCTTCGTCCTGGACGTGGCCATCTCCCAGCAGGTCGTCGCCGAGTTCATGTCCGCCTCCCTCACCGCCGGCAGGAGGCTGTAGACGCGGGCGGTCCCCGTCGGCCGGTCCGTGCCCCCGTGCGGGCTGCCCGTGCCCCGGTCCCCGATATCCTGGTGGCAGCGGGCAGAAGGAGTCGGATGGACGATCGGACGGTCGCCAGGACGCAGGCCAGGATGATCCGCGCCGCGCTGACGAGCAGCGGACTGGGAGCGCGCGACCTGTGGGTGCGGTACGCCCACCTGGGCGGAGAGGTCGGGGAGCTGGAGCTCGACGCCTACCTGCACCACGCCCTGTACCTGCCGCCCCGGCACCGGGACGGCCTCGCACGGGCCGCCAACCAGCTGGCGCCCGGCCACCGCGTTCCGTGCAGCCGTGACCTGCGCCCGGAGGAGTACCCGCCCGAGGCCTGACGGCCCGGGCGGGCCTACCCGGCCTGCGGGGACCGGAGGGCGGGTTCCCCGTGCTCCTTCTGCCAGGGCCACCGCCCCGTGATCTCGAGCTCGAGGGACCAGCTGAGGAAGGTGCGCACGAGCACGATGAGCGCCAGCACCCCCACCGACTCGAACGTGGGGGTGATGGCGACGGTCTTGATGATGTCCGCGGCCACGAGCAGCTCCAGGCCCAGCAGGATCGAGCGGCCGAGCCGCTGCCGGTAGCTCTCGTAGGTGCCGCGGTCCCCGCCGCGGCGGCCCAGCAGCTCCCTGAGGGCCAGGAGGCTCGCCACCACCGTCCCGATGACGATGGCGACGACGCCGGCGACGTCGACGGCCTCCCCGACGAGCTCCATGGACTCCTGGAACGACATCCTGCACCTCCGGTGACCCCGGCGCGGCGCCGGTTCGTGTCTGCGATGAGGACGCCAGGATCTCACGGGCCCGCGGTCCGGCGGCGGCCTCCCGGGACACGGCGTCCGGCCCGCAGCCCCCGGCTCCCGCGCCGGGGAGCACCCCACGGGCCATTGCGGCGGCGCGCTCTGTTGACCCCGTGGGCGCCCGCGTGGGAAGGTTTGATGAACGATCGGTCAGTAAATTCGGGCGACGATGCCCGGACGCCGGCCGCTCCCCGTCGCGACAGGAGTTCCTTCCATGCCCTCAACCCCTCAGGCCCTCCTCGTCGGCGGGGCCCGCACCCCCGTGGGCCGCTACGGCGGCGCGCTGGCGAGCGTGCGCCCCGACGACCTCGCCGCCCTCGTGGTCAAGCACGCGGTGACCGACGCGGGGATCGACCCGCACGACGTCGACGAGGTGATCCTCGGCAACGCCAACGGCGCCGGCGAGGAGAACCGCAACGTCGCCCGGATGGCCTGGCTGCTGGCCGGCTTCCCCGACACCGTCCCCGGCATCACCGTCAACCGGCTGTGCGCCTCCGGGCTCTCGGCCATCATCATGGCCTCGCACATGGTCAAGGCCGGGGCCGCGGACATCGTCGTCGCCGGCGGGGTGGAGTCCATGTCCCGCGCCCCCTGGGTGATGGAGAAGCCGGCCAAGGCGTACGCGAAGCCCGGCGAGGTGTTCGACACCTCGATCGGCTGGCGCTTCACCAACCCCGAGTTCAAGAAGCACGACAAGATGACCTACTCGATGCCGGAGACGGCCGAGGAGGTCGCGATCGTCGACAGCATCTCGCGCGAGGACGCCGACGCGTTCGCCGTGGCCTCCCACGAGAAGGCGATCGCCGCGATCGACGCCGGGCGCTTCGCCCCCGAGATCGTCCCGGTCACGGTCAAGGGCCGCAAGGGCGCCGAGACGGTCGTCGACACCGACGAGGGCCCCCGCCCGGGCACCACGATGGACGCCCTCGCCAAGCTGCGCCCCGTGGTCGACCACGGCACGGTCGTCACCGCCGGCAACGCCTCCTCCCTCAACGACGGCGCCTCGGCGATCCTCGTGGTCTCCGAGCGCGCCGCCGAGAAGTACGGACTGACCCCCCGGGCCCGGATCGTCGACGGCGCCTCCGCCGGCGTGCCCCCGGAGATCATGGGCATCGGCCCCGTCCCCGCCACGCAGAAGGTGCTCGGGCGCACCGGGTGGGGCATCGACGACCTCGGGGCGGTCGAGCTCAACGAGGCGTTCGCCAGCCAGTCCCTCGCCTGCATCCGCCGTCTCGGCCTCGACGCGGGCACCGTGAACAACGACGGCGGGGCCATCGCGCTCGGCCACCCACTGGGCTCCTCCGGCTCCCGGCTGGTCGTGACGCTGCTGGGCCGGATGGAGCGCGAGGGCGCGGACCGCGGCCTGGCCACGATGTGCGTGGGCGTGGGCCAGGGCACCGCGATGCTCGTGGAGAAGCTCTGATGGTGGGCCCCAGCGAGATCCTCGGCGGAGAGTTCGCCGCCCTGCGGCTCGAGGAGCGCGAGGACCGCCTGCACGTGGTCCTGGACCGCCCCGCGGTGCGCAACGCGATCGACGCGACCATGGTCGAGGAGCTGCACACGGTCTGCGGCTACCTGGAGCGGCATCCCAAGGTCCTGATCCTCTCCGGCACCGAGGTGAACGGCAAGGGGATCTTCGCCTCCGGCGCCGACATCGCCCAGCTGCGCGAGCGGCGCCGGGACGACGCCCTGGCCGGGATCAACTCCCAGGTCTTCGACCGCATCCACAGGCTGCCCATGCCCGTGATCGCCGCCATCGACGGGTACGCCCTGGGCGGCGGCGCAGAGCTGGCCTACGCGGCCGACTTCCGCATCGCCACCCCGCACCTGCGGATCGGCCAGCCGGAGACGAACCTGGGGATCATCGCCGCCGCCGGCGGGCTGTGGCGGCTCAAGGAGCTGGTCGGCGAGGCCGTCGCCCTGGACATCCTGCTCGCCGGCCGGATCCTCGACGCGGACGAGGCCCTGGCCCTGCACCTGGTCACCGAGCTGCACGAGCCCGCGCAGCTCGTCGGCGCCGCGCACGCGCTCGCCGACCGGATCGGTGCCCAGGACCCCCTGGCCGTGCGGATCTCCAAGCGCGTCTTCACCGCCCCGCCGTCCGCCCACCCGCACATCGACGAGCTGGCCCAGGCCGTGCTCTTCGAGTCGCAGGCGAAGTTCGACCGCATGCAGGCCTTCCTGGACCGCAAGAAGAACAAGAAGTAGGAGCACCCGGACCATGACCGAGAAGCACGCACTGGCCGTTCCCGCCGCCGTCGGCGTCCTGGGCGGAGGCCGCATGGGCGCGGGCATCGCCCACGCCTTCCTGCTCGCCGGGGCGAAGGTGACCGTGGTGGAGCGCGACGGGCAGGCCGCCGAGGCCGCCCGGGAGCGGATCGAGCGGGACCTGGCCAAGTCGCTGGAGCGCGGGAGCGTGGACGGCAACCTGGACGAGTGGGCGGAGAAGCTGACCGTCTCCCTCGACCACGCCGACTTCGCGGACTGCGAGCTCGTCGTCGAGGCCGTCCCCGAGGTGTGGGACCTGAAGGTCTCCGCCCTCCAGGAGGTCGAGGGCCACCTGGCCGGGACGGCGTGGCTGGCCACCAACACGTCGTCGCTGTCCGTGGACGGGCTGGCCGAGCAGCTGGCCCGCCCCGAGCGGTTCTGCGGACTGCACTTCTTCAACCCGGTGCCGGCCTCGAAGCTCGTGGAGGTCGTGAACTCGAAGCACACCGGCGAGGAGCTCAGGCAGCTCTCGGTGCAGTGGGTCGAGGGCCTCGGCAAGACCGCGGTGGTCGTCAACGACGCCCCCGGCTTCGCCTCCTCGCGGCTGGGCGTGGCGATCGCGCTCGAGGCCATCCGGATGGTCGAGGAGGGCGTGGCCTCGCCCGCCGACATCGACAACGCCATGGTGCTGGGCTACAAGTTCCCGGTCGGCCCGCTGGCGCTGACGGACATCGTGGGCCTGGACGTGCGCCTGGGCATCGCCGAGTACCTCGCCTCCGAGCTCGGGCCGCGGTTCGAGCCCCCGCAGCTGATGCGCGACATGGTGGCCCGGGGCGAGCTCGGCCGCAAGACCGGCAAGGGCTTCTTCGCATACGACCAGTAGCCCCCGCCCCTGCCGCCGAACTCACCGGTGCTGCCCGGGACCGCACGAAGAATGCCGCCGTCCCGGGCAGCACCGGTGAGTTCGCGCGTCCGAGATGGGCTCACGGGGCGAGCGGGCCGTCGGACGCCGGTCATAGGGTGGGAGGCATGCACGCACAGCCCGGCGCCCCCGCCCCTTGGGACGGCGCGCTCAACGCCCGGCGGCTGGCGGGCGACGTGTGGCGGATGGGCCGCTCCGAGCGGCTGAGCCCCGCCGGCTGGCGCGCCGCCGCCGCCGACGGCGTGCGCACGGTCGTGGACCTGCGCAACGCCGACGAGCGGCGCCGCCGGCCCACGGACCCCGTGGACGACCCGGCCGCCCGCGCCGGCATCACGGTGCTGCACCGCCCCACCGAGGACCCCGCCCACCCGCAGTTCCCGCTGGTGGGCACCCCCTACCTCAACCACCCCCGCGGCTACCGCGCCTACCTGCGGCTGTTCCCGGACCTCCTCGCCGACGCGGTGCGGGCGGTGGCGAACGCCGAGGGCGCCGTGGTGGTGCACTGCTCGGCCGGCCGCGACCGCACCGGGGTGCTCGCACTGCTGCTCCTGGGGCTGGCCGGGGCGCCCCCGGAGCGCCTCCTCGCGGAGGACGAGGCCGCCGCCCGCGGGATCAACGAGTGGCACCGCGTCTCGCCCGTCCCCCACCCCGTGGAGCGCCACCACCCCGAGCGCGAGCTGACCGCGCTGCTCGCGGAGCGCCGGGCGGCCCTCGAGGAGCTGCTGACCGGGTTCGACGCCTCGCGCTGGCTCGTGGAGGCCGGGCTGGCCCCCGAGGAGCTGGCCGCCCTGCGCCGGCGGCTCGGCCGCCCGTCCTGATCCGGCCCCGGACCTGCTTCCCGGCCGGCTGCGCTCCACCCGGCCCCGCCCGGCGTCCCGGCCCGGCTCCCGGACTGCGTCCCGGCCGGGGCCCGACCCTGCCTCCCTGCCCGGGTCCGGACCTACTGCCCAGCCTGGGTCCGGACCTACTGCCCAGCCTGGGTCCGGGCCTACTTCCCGGCCGGCTACTCCGCGGTCTGCTCGGGCGGCTGCGGCCTGTCCTTGAGGAAGTTCGTGATCCGCACGGTGCACAGCCGCGCGCCGTCCTCGTGCTCGATGACCACCTCGTGGCACGTGAGGGACCGGCCGAGCTGCAGGGCGGTGGCCGTGGCGGTCACCGTGCCCGCGCGGGAGGACCGGTGGTGGGTGGCGTTGACGTCCACGCCCACGGCGACCTTGCCGAGGGTGGACGCGTGGATCACCGCCGCCCAGGAGCCCACGGCCTCGCCCAGCGCCACCATGGCCCCGCCGTGGAGCAGGCCCAGCGACTGGCGGTTGCCCTCGACCGGCATGGAGGCGACCACGCGCTCCGCCGACTCCTCGAGCACGGTGACGCCCATCTTCTCGTCGAGCTCGCCCAGCACGATGCGCCAGGGCTCGTGGGTCTCGGTCGTGGTCATGGCGCTCCTCGGGGCTCGACGACGTGGTGCGGGACCACCGTGGGGCGGTGGTCCCGGCGTGTGACGTAGGTTATCGTGGTCATAATACCGAACGATCGGTCAGGATGCGGGCGACGGACCGTCCCCCGCACGCACCCGAGCGAAAGGACCACGCACCGTGGCAACGGCAACACAGACCCAGACCATCCTCCCCAGCTTCCTGAACGGCCGGTGGTGGACGCCGGAGAACCCGCAGAAGGTCACGGAGGTGGCCGATGCCTCGACCGGTGCGGTCATGGCGCGCGTGTCCACGGACGGCATCGACATCGCCTCGGCCGTGGAGCACGGCCGGACCGTGGGCCAGCGCGCCCTCGGGGAGTTCACCATCCACGAGCGGGCGCTGAAGCTCAAGCAGCTCGCCCAGTACCTCACCGAGCACAAGCAGGAGCTCTACGACCTCTCCTACTCGACCGGGGCCACCCTGAAGGACCACTTCTTCGACGTGGACGGCGGCATCGGCACCCTCTTCACGTTCTCCTCCAAGGGCCGGCGCGAGCTGCCCAACGCCAACGTCATCGTGGACGGCGCCGTGGAGCAGCTCTCCAAGGACGGTTCCTTCCTGGGCGAGCACATCTACACCCGGATGCCCGGTGTGGCCGTGCAGATCAACGCGTTCAACTTCCCGGTGTGGGGGATGCTCGAGAAGTTCGCCCCGGCCTTCATCGCGGGGATGCCGACCGTGGTGAAGCCGGCGACGCCCACCGGCTACGTCACGGCCGCCTGCGTCCGCCTCATGCTCGACTCCGGCATCCTGCCCGAGGGCTCGCTCCAGCTGATCTCCGGCTCCGCCCGGGACCTGCTCGACCACCTAGACTACCGCGACCACGTGGCCTTCACCGGCTCCGCCGGCACCGCGCAGTCGCTGCGCCAGCACGACAACGTCATCAACGGCGGGGTGCGCTTCACCGCCGAGACCGACTCCCTCAACGCCGCGATCCTCGGCCCCGACGCCACCCCGGAGACCCCGGAGTTCGAGGCGTTCGTGAAGGCGGTGTTCACCGAGATCACGTCCAAGGCCGGGCAGAAGTGCACGGCCATCCGGCGCGTGATCGTCCCGCAGGACCGGGTGGAGGACGTCGTGGCGGCCGTCGCCGAGCGCGTGCGGCAGCGCGTGGTCATCGGCGACCCCCGCACCGAGGGCGTCACCATGGGCGCCCTGGCCTCCAAGGAGCAGCAGGGCGAGGTCCGCAAGGCCGTGCAGCGCCTGGTCGCCGCCGGCGGCACCGTCCGCCTGGGCGGGCCGGACGCCCCCGTGGGCGACGCCGACACCGAGGCGGGGGCGTTCTTCCCCGTCACGGTGCTGTCCTTCGACGACCCGGACACCCCCGAGGTGCACTTCGTCGAGGCCTTCGGCCCCGTGACCTCCGTCCTCGGCTACACCGACGTCGACGACGCCGTGCGGCTGGCCGCCCTCGGCGGCGGCTCCCTCGTGGCGACCGTGTGCACGAACGACGGCGCGACCGCCGCCCGCTTCACCGCGGGCATCGGCTCCCACCACGGGCGCGTGCACTTCCTCAACCGCCAGGACGCCAGGACCTCCACCGGCCACGGCTCCCCCATGCCGCACCTGGTCCACGGCGGCCCGGGCCGCGCCGGCGGCGGCGAGGAGCTGGGCGGCGTGCGCGGCGTCAAGCACTACATGCAGCGCACCGCGATCCAGGGCCCCCCGGACATCCTCACGGCCGTGACCGGCGTGTGGCACCGGGGCGCCGCGGCGAACACCGTGACCCGCGAGGCGGTCGAGAACGGCACCGGCGAGCACCCGTTCCGCAAGTCCCTCGAGACCCTGCGGATCGGCGACCAGTTCGCCTCCGAGCTGCGCACCGTGACCCTCGAGGACATCACCGAGTTCGCCGAGAGGACCGGCGACACCTTCTACGCGCACACCGACGAGGAGGCCGCCACGGCCAACCCGTTCTTCCCGCGGCGGGTGGCCCACGGCTACCTGCTGGTCTCCTGGGCGGCCGGACTGTTCGTGGAGCCGGCCCCCGGCCCCGTCCTGGCCAACTACGGGCTGGAGAACCTGCGGTTCATCACCCCGGTGACCTACGACGACAGCATCCGGGTGACCCTCACCGCCAAGCAGATCACCCCGCGGGTCACCGACGAGTACGGCGAGGTCTGCTGGGACGCGATCCTGCACAACCAGCACGACGAGATCGTGGCGACCTACGACGTGCTGACCCTGGTCGCGAAGACCTGGCCCGCCTGACCGCCGGCCCGCCCCGCCGTTCCGGCCCCGCCGGGTCCCCGCGCACGCGGGCCCCGATCCGTCGAGCCCCCACGGTGCACGCGACCCCCCACGCCGTGGCGTGGGGGGTCGCGCTGCTCCGGGGGGCTCGGCGACCGCCACGGCCGGGGCGCCCTGTCGCGGGGCTGCGCCCGGTGCTAGCCTGACCAGCACCCCGCCCGGACCCTCGCGCGTGCCGCTGCCCCGCCGCGCAGGGCCGCCGGCGGACGCCACGGCCGGAGGAGACACCATGCGCCGCAGCCCGAGCCCCGCCCACCGCACGGCCGCCCTCGCGCTGGGCCTCCTCCTCGCCCTCACCGGGTGCGGGCCCGCCGCGCAGGACGGCGCGGGGACCCCGTCCGAGCCGGCCGGCACCGCGGCCTCCACGCCGGCGCGGACGCCGGGCTCGGCCACGACGTCCGCGACGGGCGCGGCCGAGGAGCCCGCTCCGCACGTGCAGGCGGTCGTGTCCTCCCACGAGCTGGCCACCGCGGCGGGGGCGGAGATCCTCGAGGCCGGTGGCACCGCCGCCGACGCCGCCGTCGCGGTCGCCGCCGTGCTGAGCGTGGTGGAGCCCTACTACTCGAGCGTGCTCGGCGGCGGCACGTGGGCCCTGTACTACGACGCGGAGCGCGACGAGGTGACGAGCCTGAACGGTGTGGGTCCGGTCGGCAGCGCGGCGACCCTCGCCGACTACCGCCCGCGCGCCGGCGACTTCGGCATGCACCAGGCCATCCTCCCCGGCGCCTGGGACGGGTGGATGCTCTGGCTCGGCGAGTACGGCGAACTGGGCCTGGGCGAGGTCCTCGCGCCGGCGATCGCCGTGGCCCGCGAGGGGTACCCCGCGAGCTCCGAGATGATCTACTGGCTGACCCGGGAGGAGGCGAACATCCGGCAGAGCCCGGTGATGAGCGAGCTCTACACCCGTGACGGCGCCCTGCTGGAGGCCGGTGAGACCGTGCACCAGGAGGACATGGCCGGCACCTTCGAGGAGCTCGTGGCCGCCTACGAGGCCGCTCCCGGCCGCTCCGCCGGGATCCGGGCCGCGCGGGACCACTTCTACCGCGGGCCCGTGGCGGAGGCCGTCGTCGCCTTCTCGGAGCGCAACGGCGGATACCTCACCCTCGAGGACTTCAGCAGCTACTCGGCGCAGATCGTGGACCCGATCTCCATCGACTACGGCGAGGACGTGACCGTCCACCAGAACCCGCCCAACAGCCAGGGCATCGCCATGCTGGAGGCCCTCAACATCCTGGACGAGGACGACTTCTCCGGCCGCTCCCCCGACGACCCCGACGTGGTCCACCGGCAGGTCGAGGCGGTCAAGCTCGCCTTCGCCGACCGGTACGCGCACGTGGGCGACCCCGAGCGCACCGACGTCCCCGTGGAGCGGCTGCTCTCGGACGAGTACGCCCGGGCCCAGCGGGCGCGCATCGACGACGACCGCGCCGCGCAGTGGCCGATCGGCAGCGGGCTCGACCGGCAGGCCTCGGACACCACCACGTTCCACCTCACCGACCGCTCCGGCAGCGCCGCGGCCGTGACCACGAGCCTGGGCGGGCAGTTCCTGGTGGTCGGGGACACCGGGATCCACATCAACGAGCGCATGAGCTTCCTGTCCCTCGACGAGGACGACGTCAACGCCGTGGCGCCCGGGGCCACGGTGCGGCACACCTCGGCGCCCTTCATGGCACTGCGCGACGGCCGGCCGTACCTGCTCGGCGGCAACACGGGGATCGACACCCAGCCGCAGGGACAGCTCCAGCAGTTCATGAACGTGGTGGACTTCGGCCTGACGCCCCAGGAGGCGGTGGCGCGGCCGCGGTTCGTGAGCACGGCCTTCCCTGCGTCCAACTATCCCCACGCGGCCGGCAACACCCTCCAGGTGGAGCCGGAGTTCTCCGACGCCGCGGTCCGGGAGCTGCGCCGCCGGGGCCACGACGTGACTGTGGGGGACGGCATCTTCGGGACGGCGAACATGCTCGCCGTGGACGAGGAGGGCGCGGGGGCCCGGCTGGGCGTGGAGCCGCGGAACGAGACCGCCGCCGGGACGGTGCTCCCCGGACCGCCGGGACGGTAGCGTCCGTCCCCGGAGCACCGCCCCTGACCGGCGCGCGGGTCAGGGCGCCCGCAGCCCCGAGAACGCGAGCACGACGACGGTCTCGGCCAGCTCCTCCCATGCCTGGCCCGCGTCCGGCCGGTACCAGTCGACGATCGAGTTGATCATGCCCAGGAGCAGGCGGGACGCCGACCGTCCGCTGAGGTCGCGGCGCAGTTCCCCCTCCGCCTGGGCCTGCTCGATGAGCGCGCCGACCCGGCGGGTGACGGTGCGGCGGCGCTCGAGCGCCCGGGTCTCGACCTCCGAGTTGCCCCGCAGCCGCAGGAGCAGCGTCACGTAGGGCATCTGCTCCACGAGCACGCGCACGGTCCCCCGGATCACCTGCTCGAGCCGCTGGACCGCGGGGGCGTCCGTCCGCTCGGCGGAGACCAGGACCTCCTCGAGCGCGTCCAGGGCCCGGCCGAGGGCCTGCTCGAGGATCTCCTCCTTGGACTCCACGTGGTGGTAGATCGCGGACTTCGAGATGCCCAGGTGCTTGGACAGCGTGCCCATCGACGTGGCGTCGTAGCCGTGGACGTTGAAGACCTCCACGCACACGGCGAGCAGCGTCTCGCGGTCGTAGCCGGGCCGGCCGCGGCGCGGGGCCGCGCCGGCCGGAGGAGCGGGCGCCGGTGCGTGCGTCATGAGGACCTCGATCTCGGTGGGGACGGGCAGGACAACGATCCTACGACGCGAGGAGCCCCCGAGCGGTCTCGGGGGCTGGTCGCGGCACGGGTGGGCGCGCGGGGCGTCACGCGTCCTTGCGGTGGTCGTAGACGCGGCGCAGCTTGCCGGAGGACCGGGCGAGGCTTCCCGGCTCGGCGATCCGGATCGAGGCGGAGGAGCCGATCTTCGTCTTGATCGCGTGCAGGAGCTTCTGGCCGCCGGCCTCGGCGGCCTCGACGGTCACCTGCTCGCGCCGCTCGATGTTGATGGTCATCTGGTCCATCCGGTGCGGCCGGGTGATCTCGAGCGTGAAGTGCGGGCTCAGCTCCGGCACCTGGAGGGCGAGCTCCTCGATCTGGGAGGGGAACAGGTTGACCCCGCGGAGGATGATCATGTCGTCGGAGCGGCCCGTGATCCGGCCCATCCGCCGGTGCCCGGGCCGGTCCGTGCCGGGGAGCAGGCGGGTCAGGTCGTGGGTGCGGTAGCGGATGATCGGCAGGGCCTCCTTGGTGAGCGCCGTGAACACGAGCTCGCCGGGCCGGCCGGTCTCCTGCACCTCGTCCGTGAACGGGTCGATGATCTCGGGACGGAAGTGGTCCTCCCAGATGTGCGAGCCGTCCTTGGACGCGGCGGACTCCCCGGCCACGCCGGGGCCCATGACCTCCGAGAGTCCGTAGATGTCGCACGCGTCGACGTCGAAGGCCGTCTCGATCTCCCGGCGCATCTCCTCGGTCCAGGGCTCCGCCCCGAGCACCGCGGTGCGCAGGGACGTCTCCCGCGGGTCCAGGCCGAGCTTCTTGAAGCCGTCCGCGATGGTCAGCAGGTAGGTCGGGGTCGAGAGGATGGCCTCGGGCTCGAAGTCCCGGATCATCTGGACCTGCTTCTCGGTCTGCCCGCCCGACATCGGGATGACGGCGCAGCCCAGGCGCTCGGCGCCGTAGTGGGCGCCGAGCCCGCCCGTGAACAGCCCGTAGCCGTAGGCGTTGTGCACCTTGTCGCCGGGGCGCACGCCGGAGAGCCGGAAGCAGCGGGCCACCAGACCCGCCCAGGTGTCGAGGTCGTTCTGGGTGTAGGCCACCACGGTGGGCTGCCCGGTGGTGCCGGAGGAGGCGTGGATCCGGCGGACCTCGCTCATCGGCACGGCGAGGGACTTGAACGGGTACGCCTTCCGCAGGAACTCCTTGTCCGTGTACGGGAAGAGCCGGAGGTCCTCGAGCTCCTTGAAGTCGCCCGGGTGCACCCCGTGGCCGTCGAAGAGCTCGGTGTAGGCGGGGACGTTCTCGTAGGCGTGGTGCAGGGTCCAGCGCAGCCGCTCGACCTGCAGGGACTCGACCTGGTCCCGGCTCATCGTCTCCTCGGGGTCCGGCTGCGACCGGTCCGCGGGAGCGGGGGCGGGGGTGTAGGGGTTCGGGACGGAGCACTCGGTCATGTCACACTTCCTCGGGCTGCGGGACGGACGGCTGGACGGGCTGCAGGACGGGCTGCTGGGCCGGGTCCCCGGCGGGCGCGGCGGCGCGCCGGGCCGGGTTCGGGATGGTGCGGCTGCGGCCCCGGAACTCGGCGATGAGCCGGTCGCCGGCCAGGACCTGGATGTCGTAGACACCGCTGCGCCCCGCCTGGGCGCGCACGGTCCCCACGGCGGTGAGCTCCTGCCCGCGGTGGGCCGAGGCCAGGAAGTTGATGTCCACCCCCGCGGCCACCGTGATGGTGCTGCCGTCGCCGGCGGGATCGTTGCACGCGAGGGCGAAGCAGGTGTCCGCGAAGGCGAAGACCATGCCCCCGTGGGCGATGCCGAACCCGTTGAGCATCTCCTCCCGCAGCGTCATGCGGATCTGGGCGTGGCCGTACTCGGCACGGTCCACGGTGATGCCCATCCAGCGCGAGGTGTGGTCCCCCGCGAGGATCGGATGGCCCTGGGACATGTAACTCTCCTCACAATTCACGACCGAATGTTCAGTAGACAATCCCACTCCGCCGCCCATGTCAACCCGGGCGCCGCTCGACAGCATCCTGCCGAATTCGGGAACCACCTGTTGACGGAGCCTGCACGGACACATATTCTGAACGAACGGTCAGTTAGTCGCGTGCGGCCCTCCCGCCCCGCGGCGCCATCTCGTCGGAAGAGGGACACCATGACTACGCAGAACACGGGCCTCCACGCAGTGCCCGCCGCGGACGCGGCCGAGCAGGCCGAGCTCGACCGCGCGGGCGAGGAGCACTTCGACCGCATCATCGCCGAGGACTCCCGGATCGAGCCGCGCGACTGGATGCCCGCCGCCTACCGCAAGACGCTGGTCCGCCAGGTCTCGCAGCACGCCCACTCCGAGATCATCGGGATGCAGCCGGAGGGCAACTGGATCTCCCGGGCGCCGTCCCTCAAGCGCAAGGCCATCCTCATGGCCAAGGTGCAGGACGAGGCCGGCCACGGGCTGTACCTCTACTCCGCCGCCGAGACCCTGGGCACGCCGCGCTCCGAGCTCAACCAGCAGCTGCTGGACGGCCGCGCCAAGTACTCCTCGATCTTCAACTACCCGGCGCGCACCTGGGCCGACATGGGCGCCATCGGCTGGCTCGTGGACGGCGCGGCGATCGCCAACCAGGTCCCGCTGTGCCGAGCCTCCTACGGCCCCTACGGCCGGGCCATGGTGCGCATCTGCAAGGAGGAGTCCTTCCACCAGCGCCAGGGCTGGGAGATCCTCTACGAGCTCTCGCACGGCACGCCCGCCCAGAAGCAGATGGCGCAGGACGCCGTGAACCGCTTCTACGGCCCCTCCCTGCAGATGTTCGGCCCCCCGGACGACGACTCGCCCAACTCGAAGCAGTCCATGGCGTGGAACATCAAGCGCTTCTCCAACGACGAGCTGCGCCAGCGCTTCGTGGACATGATCGTCGAGCAGGCCGCGGCGCTGGACCTCACCCTGCCGGACCCGGACCTCAAGTGGAACGAGGAGCGCGGCCACTACGACTACGGCCCGCTGGACTGGGACGAGTTCAAGGCCGTCGTCGGCGGCCGGGGCCCGTGCAACCTCCAGCGCATGCAGCGCCGCCGCACGGCGCACGAGGACGGCGCCTGGGTCCGCGAGGCCGCCGCCGCCTATGCCCGCAAGACCGCCGCGGAGCGCAGCTCCGCCGAACTCATCGGAGCCTGAGCATGAGCGAGAACACCGTGAGCCCGATCGGCGCGCCCTCGGACGAGTGGCCCCTGTGGGAGGTGTTCGTGCGGTCCTCGCGCGGGCTCTCCCACGTCCACGCCGGATCCCTGCACGCCCCGGACGCCACGATGGCCGTGCGCAACGCCCGGGACCTCTACACCCGCCGCAACGAGGGGACCTCCGTGTGGGTCGTGCCCTCCGCGGCCATCACCGCGTCGGACCCCGACTCCAAGGGCGGCTTCTTCGAGTCCGCGCAGGGCAAGAGCTACCGCCACGCCACGTACTACACCAAGAGCGAAGGGGTGAAGCACCTGTGAGCTTTGCATCCCACGATTCCGCGACCCGGCAGAGCGCCGGCGAGGCGATCACCGCGGAGGACATCGCGGCCGGCGGGGAGAAGGCCCCCGAGGACGTGGCCCGCTACGCGCTGTACCTGGGCGACGACGCCCTGATGCTCGCCCAGCGCCTGGGCTGGTGGATCGCCCGGGCCCCGGAGCTCGAGGAGGACATCGCGCTGGCCAACATCGCCCTGGACCTGCTCGGGCACGCCCGGTTCTTCCTCAGCTACGCGGGCACCGCGTGGGGGAAGACCGAGGACGACCTCGCCTACTTCCGCGACGAGGAGGAGTTCCGCTCCTGCCGCCTCGTGGAGCAGGAGAACGGCGACTTCGGGCAGACCATCGCCCGGCAGCTGATCTTCTCCTACTACCAGTACGAGCTGTACCGGCGCCTGGTCCGCTCCTCCGACCCGACGCTCGCGGCCATCGCGGACAAGGCGCTCAAGGAGATCGAGTACCACCAGGACCACGCGAGCCAGTGGCTGCTGCGCCTGGCCCTGGGCACCGAGGAGTCCCGGCGCCGGATCGAGGCGGGGCTGTACTACATGTGGCCCTACGTGGACGAGCTGTTCCACGACGACGAGCTCATCGAGTCCCTCGGGGACGTCGCCGTGCGCCCCTCCTCGCTGCGGGCCGACTTCGACACGCGGCTCAAGGCCGTCCTCGACGAGGCGGAGCTGTCGGTCCCCGAGGTCCTGGGCGCCTGGGGCGGCGACCGCTCCGGGCAGTTCAGCGAGCAGCGCGGCCACATCCTCGCCGAGATGCAGGTGCTGGCGCGCCAGCACCCCGGCGCCACCTGGTGAGGAGGCGATGACGATGACCGACTCCGAGCAGGCGGGCGACACGCAGGTCACCGGCCGGGAGCTGCGCCCCGAGGACGAGGCTGCCGGCCGCGTCTGGGACATCGCCGCCACGGTGAACGACCCCGAGATCCCCGTGCTCTCCATCGCCGACCTCGGCATCCTGCGGGACGCCAGGGTCGAGGGCGGGCGCGCCGTCGTCGTCATCACCCCGACCTACTCCGGGTGCCCCGCGATGGAGACCATCACGACCGACGTCACCCGGGCGCTCAACGCGGAGGGCTACGACGACGTGCGGGTCGACCTCGTGCTGCAGCCGGCGTGGACCACGGACTGGATGAGCGAGGACGGCCGGCGCAAGCTCGACGAGTACGGCATCGCCCCGCCCACCGGCCGGGCCGCCGCCGGCCCCGTCCGGCTGGGGCTCACCGTCAAGTGCCCGCGCTGCCACTCCCTGAACACCCGCGAGCTGACCCGCTTCGGGTCGACCGCCTGCAAGGCGCTCCACGTCTGCAACGAGTGCCTGGAACCCTTCGACTACTTCAAGGTGCACTGATGACCGAGATCACCGCCCCGGCCAAGCGCCGGGCCACGTTCAACACCCTCGAGGTGTCCCAGGTCCGCAAGCTCACCGCGGACTCGGTGGAGGTCGCCTTCGCCGTGCCGCCGGAGCTCGTGGACGACTACGACTACCTGCCCGGTCAGTACGTGGCGCTGCGCGCCCGGATCGACGGGCAGGAGGTCCGCCGGTCCTACTCGATCTGCGCGGAGCCCCGGCGGGGCGAGATCCGGGTGGCGATCAAGCAGGACATCGGCGGGGTCTTCTCCACGTGGGCCAACGAGTCCCTCGAGGCCGGCGACAAGCTCGACGTCATGAACCCGCAGGGGGCGTTCATCTCCAAGCTCGGGCTCACGAGCATGAACGACCCCGAGAAGCTCGCCGCCGAGGAGGTCGCGAAGAACGCGTCGGTCCACCTCGTGGCCTTCGCCGCGGGCTCCGGGATCACCCCGATCATGGCGATCGCCAAGGCCGTGCTGCGCGCCTCGGAGACCTCCACGTTCGACCTCGTGTACGCGAACCGCTCCGCCATGGAGGTGATGTTCGCCGAGGAGCTCGGGGACCTCAAGGACAAGTACCCGTCCCGCCTGGCGGTCCACCACGTGCTCTCCCGCGAGCAGCGGATCAGCCCGCTGATGTCCGGGCGGATCGACGCCGACAAGCTCAAGGACATCCTGGACGAGGTCCTCCAGGTGGACCGGACCGACGAGTGGTTCCTGTGCGGGCCGTTCGAGCTCGTCCAGCTGTGCCGGGACACCCTCGCCGAGCGCGGCGTGCCGGAGGACAAGATCCGCTTCGAGCTCTTCAGCACCGGCCGCCCCGAGAACCCCCAGGGCCAGCAGGGCCGCGTGGTCCAGGCCGACCCCTCGGGCGAGAGCTACGACATCACGTTCAACCTGGACGGGCTCTCCTCGCAGATCGAGTCCCCGAAGAACGCCCAGGAGACCGTGCTCAACGCCGCCCTGCGGGTCCGCCCCGACGTCCCGTTCGCGTGCGCGGGCGGGGTGTGCGGCACGTGCCGCGCGAAGGTCGTCTCCGGGGAGTTCGTGATGGAGGAGAACTACGCCCTCGAGAAGGACGAGATCGAGAAGGGCTACGTGCTCACCTGCCAGACCCGCCCCACCTCCAAGGAGCTCGTCGTCGACTTCGACGCCTGAGCCGCTCGCTCCGGGGGCCCCGCCCCAGCACGGGGCCCGGCCCCCCGGCCCGGCCCCCCCCCCCGCCCCCACCCCAGGTACCAACCCCCGCACCCACCCCAACCACGGGCACCCAGTGTGCACCCGCCACAACCCCGGTACCAGGGCCCAGG